>DASRZR010000434.1:0-2905 GCA_035686185.1 Spirochaetia bacterium
AAGGCCATGGTCCCGGTCGGGGAAGCGGCGGAAGCCCTGCGGACGCTCCTGCAGTCCATCCAGTCCTCCCTGTTCCAGCGCGCCCTGAAGTTCCGTACGGAGTCGACGTTCCGCGTCCATACCTGGGACGAGTTCAAGAAGCTCATCGATGAGCCGGGCGGCTTCCTGGAGGCCGGCTGGTGCGGGGACGCGGCCTGCGAGGCCCGGGTCAAGGAGGAGACCAAGGCCACCATCCGGCTTCTTCCCCTGGAACGCAAGGAAACGGGAGGGGTTCCGTGCGTGGTCTGCGGAAAAGCGGCAAGAGACATCGCGGTCTTCGGCCGGGCCTACTAGGCGCGCTTCTTGCCGCGCTCGCGGCGGAGGCCCTTGTCGGCTGCTCCGCGCGCGCTCCCGCCGCCCCGCCCGCCGCTACCGGCACCTGGTTCCAGCTCCTGTCCGGCACGCTGCAGCCGGTTGCGAACCTCGCGGCGTCGCGGCCGGTTGCCCGGGCGCCCTGGACCGTGCAGTCCCGGGTGGCGGACATGGCCTTCCTGGGAAACGACCTCTATGCCGGCATCAACGGCATCGGCCTGGCGGTGCTCGGCCGTGACCCCCAGGGCGGCCTGCACGTTACCTACCATCCGGATGCCCTCATCTTCTCCCACCGCACGCTCACCACGCTCATTCCGCGGGAAGGGGGGGTCACGGTCCACCTGTACTACAACGCGCTGCTCAACGACACGCTGCGCCAGGATCTCTCCCTGGCGGGGATCAGCTTCGTGACCTTCTCTGCGAACCTGAACGACTACGCGTTCCTGGTGCCTCCGTTCCAGCGGAAGAACCCGGACTGGGAGGCCGTGGGCCTGGCGCCGGAGTCCCAGAACAGCTTTGACGTGGAGTGGAAGTTCACGGACGCCTCCGAGACCCGGTTCCAGTACACGCGGTTCCACGCGGACACGCGCGCGGAGGAGCCGGAGGACCGTGACACGTTCCTGTCCGCCCTTGGCGTGCCGTCCATCGACGGCCCGTCGGTGCCTTCCGGGCTGGCGACCTTCTTCGCCGCCTGCCGGGCGCAGCTGCCCGCGCAGCCCGCCGGCGGAGCGCTGGTGTTCTCCCTGCGTTCCCGGGAGAGCCCGCTGAAGCGCTCGTATCGTTCCCGCAAGGAAAGCGAGACTGCCACGGTGGTGCCGGTGTTCGATGACGGGGGAACCCTGCTGGCGCTCCTGCCGGACGGGCGCCTCCTCAGCCAGGCGCCCGGGCGCTCACCGAAGGTGGTGCGCCTTCCGAACCTGCCCTCCGGTTTCCAGTACACGGACCTCGTGGTGTGGAACAGGTCCCTCCTGCTCCCGTGGGAGGAGCAGGCGTTCACGGACGTGGCCCGGGCCGGGATCCTCGTCTACCCCTGGGCGGGCTGAGCGGCGGTCTCCCGCGCTTTCGGACGCGGACCGCCCACGGCGCCTCCCGGCTGCAGGGTGTGCTTCAGGAAGAGGTCCAGGTCGAACACCAGCGGCTCCTCGGAAAGGAAGCCCTCCGCGCACTCCACGCCGATCATGTTCCCGTAGGCTTCCCGGAACCTGCGCAGGTTGTCCAGCACCTTCCCGTCCCGCAGCGCGAGCTGGGAAGCGTGGCAACTGGCGATGCTCTGCCACTCCGCCATGTAGTCGGTGACATCGTTGAGCAGCGTGGGCGTGCGGGTCCTCGGCACCATGTAGTACAGGAGGTGCTCGACGTTCCACGGTTCGCCGCGCGCTTCCTTCAACCCCGCGAACCGGGCGTATCGCAGCGCCGAGCGCACGATCGTGCCGGTGGCCGTGTGGTCCGGATGGGCCGCCCCGTCCTTGTGGAAGCTGGGATTCGTGTGGTACGGGGCAAAGACGACGCGTGGCCGCACGGCGCGCACCACCTCCGCCAGCTTCACCCGGGCGTCGAACGTGTCGAAGACCTGGCAGTCCCGGTAGGAGAGGATCGAAAGCTCTCCGCCGAGCATCCTCGCGGCGGCCTGCATCTCCTTCTCCCGCTGCTCGGGCGTGCCGAACGTACCCGACTCCCCGCGGGTGAGCACGCACAGCGCCACCGTGGCGCCCGAGCGGACAAACTTCACCATGCTCGCCCCCATCCCGAACTCCGCATCGTCGGGGTGAGCGCCGAAAACCAGGATGTCTGCCATCAGCACGAAGATACGCTTGACATCGCAAAGATTCCAGCGGATTCTCGACCCGGGCATCATGGACGAGTCATTCCTGCCGATCCTGATGGACAACCGGCTCCTGCAGGGGCTGACGGAGACGCAGCTCCGGCAGGTGGGCACGCTCGTGTCCCGGGAGACCTTTGACACCGGCAGCCTGATCGTCCGCCACGGCGAGCCTCCGCAGCGGATCTTTCTCCTGGTGGAGGGGCGTGTGCAGGTGCGCCGCCACCTGCCGGGGGAAATGCCCGGCGCCATCGTCGAGCTGGGACCGGGGAGCTACTTCGGAGAGATGGCCGTGATGAGCCAGGCCACGCGGCACTCCTCCAGCGTCGTGGCCCTCACTCCCGTCACGGTGCTGTCCCTGGCCGCGCGTGACTTCACGCTGATCCTGAACCAGCATCCCGAGACCATCCGCAACATCCTCACCGGGACCGTGCTGCAGCTCCAGGAGCTGAACACGCGGTGGCTGGAGATCCTCCGAGCCGAGCGCAAGGTGCTCGCCTGGAAGGAGCGGGAGCACACGCGCGAGCTGGAGAACATGAACCAGCGCGTGCAGCGGGAGCTGGTGCTCGCGCAGAACATCCAGAGAAACCTTCTCCCCGAGCGCCACAAGAGCTGGCCCGGCGTGCAGATCGACACGGAGTACATCCCCTGCGAGGAGCTGGGCGGTGACATCATGGGCGTGTTCCCCATCGACGAGATGCGCCTGGCCGTCTACGGCGGGGACGTCTGCGGTCA
>DASRZR010000435.1:0-4667 GCA_035686185.1 Spirochaetia bacterium
GGACTTCGCCATGTCCCTGGGCAGGTCCACGGTGGCGCCTTCGGCGATCTGCAGCACGGGTCCGAGCCCCGCCACCAGGTTCAGCCGGGCCATGGTGACCGGCATTCCGCCGCGCGTCTCGAACTCGGAGGAGTAGCCGCCGCCGCGGACGTAGCCAAGGTCCGAGGTGCAGAAGTGCGTGGCATCCAGGCACGCGCCGGCCTCGTCCGGGGTGACTTCCCAGTAGGGCTTCATGACCGGTGTGCCGCCGCGCAGCTGCCGGCCCGTGCCGTCCAGGGTGGTGGAGCCGGAGTTGATGAGGTGGATGATGCCGCCGGCGGCCTCCCCGGAGAGCGCCATACCGGTGACGCGCTTGACCGCGGCCGGGCTCCAGTAGGTGCGCACATCGGAGAAGATCTGCGCGGTGCCCGTCACCTGGTGGCCGAAGAGCATGGAGATGCCGTTGCAGTAATCGTTCTCCGTGGCGCAGACGAACGCTTCCCGGATCCCGTTCCAGTCGAACGACGTGTTGAGCATGGTTTCCATGAAATCCCCGTTGGGGAAATGATCCGTCCACTGGCGCTGTCCCTGGAAGCCGGAGGCAATGGCGTTGTGCCCCAGCGCCTCCTCGCCGAATCCCAGCTCGGCCAGGCGCGGGTTGCCGACCATGAGGTCCCGGCCGATCATGGTCATCTTGACCACGAACTCCCAGTCCGCGTCCTTCTGCGCGCGCGTGCGCTGCTGGCCGGCGGGGTTGAGGTCCGGTCCCTCCTGGCAGTTCTGCCGGACCCACGCGAGGGCGCGGGAGAGCTCATCCGGGTCGTAGATCTTCTCATCGATGCGCCGGGTGAACTCGGACATGTCGATCATCTCGTAGCGCATGCCCAGCCAGCTCTCCAGGAACCGGGGGTCCACGATCGAGCCGGCGATTCCCATGGAGACCGCGCCCATGGCGAGGTACGAGGTCCCGCGCAGGCTGGCGGCGGCCAGGCCGGCGCGCGCGAACTGCAGCAGCTTCTCCTGCACGTCGGACGGGATGGCGGAGTCCGAGGAATCCTGCACGTCGCGGCCGTAGATGCCGAAGGCGGGCAGTCCCTTCTGCGCGTGCGCCGCCAGGACGGCCGCGAGGTACACGGCCCCGGGGCGCTCGGTCCCGTTGAAGCCCCACACGGCCTTGGGCACCAGCGGGTCCATGTCCATGGTCTCCGCGCCGTAGCACCAGCACGGCGTCACCGTGATGGACGCCCCCACGCCTTCGCGGCGGAACTTCTCCGCCGCCCGGGCCGCTTCCGCCACGCCGCCGATGCACGAATCCGCGATGACGCACTCCACGGGCAGCCCGCAGGGATGGCGCATGCCGCGCGTAATCAGGTCCGCCACCGCCCGGGCCATCCCCATGGTCTGGTTCTCAAGGGATTCCCGCACCCCCTTGCGCCGACCATCGATGGCCGGCCGGATGCCGATCTTGGGCAGGCTGCCCTGCAGCCGGTAGGTCGCGGGGACGGTCTTCAATCCCTTGGTGTTCGCCATGGCGTGCTCTCCTCTTTGGTCGATCGGACCAGGTCGTGACGGGCCCGTCGCGGTGGACGGGCCCGGTCGGGATCAGGCGAAGGCCCGGCTCTTGAGGAACGCGTCCTCCGCCTCGCGGGTCCAGTATTGCCCATCCAGCAGGAGCGAGGCAATCTCCGGAATCTCCCGGGCGAGCTCGCGGATGTTCCGCAGGCCGATACCGTGCGCGAACGGGAAGATCACCACCTTCCCGGTGAACGTGTTGTCCATGAGCGCCTTCATGCCCTTGGCGGCGGACCCCATGTCCCCGACCGCGGCAAGGGAGTACGAGGTGGAGAGCCGGCCGCTCTCGGTGAGCGCAAGGGTATCGCGCATTGCCGCAAGCGGAGAGCCCGACGAGCCGATGACGCGCACGTGATCGCGCACGATGGGCCCGAACGGGAGGTCCGTGATGGTGCCCAGCTTCACGCCGGCGAAAATGTTGAGCACGCCGGTCCTGGCAAGGTAATGCGAGGACTGCGTGATGATGGCCTGCACGGGGACCAGCACGACCACGTCATCGAAGCCCCCGCGGTAGCTGGTGGTGAGGAACGCGTCCAGCTCGTCCGCCGGCAGGTCCTTGGGATTCTTGAACGTCAGGTTGACCTTGCGCTTCCCGCCCAGCAGCGAGAGGAGGTGCTTCAGGGATTCCAGGCGCTCGTCGGAGAGGTCGGTGACCAGGACGTCGGTGGGACCCTGCGGATCCATGACGGCCTTGATGACGTGCATCTGTCCCATGGGGCCCGCGCCGCCCACGAACCAGGTCTTCCCGCCCGCCACGATGGTCTCGCGGTTGTTGGCTCGGTAGCTGTCCGCCACGCCGCCGTCCGTGGAGCCCAGCAGCTCCATGCGGCGATAGTGCACCTTGCCCACGTCCACGGGGAGGTCCACGTCGGGCTCGCTGGTGTGGATGCCTATGGCGCCGTCGGTCTGCAGGGAGGCGGCAAGCCGGCTGAAGGAATCACGGTCCGGCGTTCCGGCGCAGACGATGTCCGTGGGCCCCTGCTTCCAGTCCGGCGCCTGGCCGACGGGGATCAGCTTCGCTGCGCTGCGGCGGGCCAGCTCTTCCACGGCCTTCACGTTCTCAGGGGAAAGGCCCGAGTGCACGATCTCGGCGACCCGTCCCAGCCCCGCGAGGTTGAGCGCGACCTGCCCCCAGGGGAAGCCGACGAACTGCAGCAGGCCGTTCTCCCGGACTCCCAGCCGCGCGCGGATCTGGTACGAGGCGATGACGCAGGTCCAGGGCTCCACGAGCGCCGCCTCCGCCTTGCCGGTGTCCTCTTTCACTGGAAGGAGGTAGCAGCCCTCATCGCCCTCCAGGATTTCTCTCCCGATCACGACGTACTGGGAGAGTCCGCCGGGGATGGCATAGCCGAATGCAACGCCTTTTCCCTTGTAGTAGATGTCGGCCTGGATGATGTAGCGGGCCCCGAGCTTGAACTTGCCCTTCCAGTTGTCGCCCACACCGACGATGGTCATGGCCACCTCGTGGCCGGGGACGGTGGGATTCTTCACGAGGTCCCTGCCCTCGATCCGGGGGTGAGAGGGGCCGGCGGAGATCAGCTTGATGTCGGAGTAGCACAGGCCCACGGCATCCACGCGGGCAATCAGGTTGTCTTCAGTGTAGGACGGGAACGGGACCGTGTCCGGTCTTCCGCGAGTTCCGAAGCTGTCCAGTCCAGTGCCTTTCAGCTGCCAGGAGAGGATCTCCCGCGGCAGTTGCTCGAGCAATTCCATTCTGTTTCTCCTTGCAAACGCGCTTTCGGCTCATGCGCCGGGCCTGGGGTCCGCCGCGCGCTCCCCATAATCTTAACATGCGCAAAGCCGCAGAGGCAATTGATAGCGCCGCGGAATAACGTTTCGCCGATAAACGAATAGGTTCCTATCTTGAAGGTACCCCACCCTGCATGGTAGGCTCCCGTGCATGAAAAAGGAAAAAATCGCGGTCCAGATGTATTCCGTCCGCGATTATTGCAACGATTCCCATGAAATCGTGGAGACGCTGAAGCAGGTAAGGTCCATCGGGTTCCTGGCGGTGGAGATGAGCAGCGTCGGTCCCCTGCCCCCGCACGAGCTCAAGAAGGTGCTGGAAGGCGAGGGGCTCACGTGCTGCTCCACCCACGAGGACGCCGAGGAACTACTCACCGATCCGGAAAGCGTGATTGAAAGACTCAACGTCCTGGGCTGCTCAACCACCGTATATCCCTTCCCCCGCGGTCAGGATTTTACCACCGCGGACGGGGTCAAGCGGCTGGGCAAGGCCCTGAATCGAAGCGGCAAGCTGTTCGCCAAGGCCGGCATCACGCTGGCCTATCACAACCACCACATGGAGTTCCACCGACTCAACGGCAAGACCGTGTTCGACTGGCTCATGGCGGAGACCGACCCGAAGGCAGTAGTCTCGGAGCTGGACACCTACTGGGCCCAGGCCGGCGGAATGGACCCCGTGGAGCTCCTTGGGCGGATGAAGTCCCGCGTACCCGTCCTTCACCTCAAGGACTACGGCGTGGACCCCAAGGGCAAGGCAATGTTCGAGGAGATCGGCTACGGCAACCTCGACTGGGAGCGTATTCTCCCCGCGGCCAGGCGCGCCGGCTGCCGGTGGTACGTGGTGGAGCAGGACTCCGACTGGGAGAACGGCGACCCGTTCCAGTCCCTGAAGATGAGCCTGTCCTACCTCAAGCGCGTGTTCACGGACTGAGGACCGGGGCGGGTTGCGCTGCCCGCGGGAGCGGTAGGAAAGGTCCGCCGCAGAAGTGAAGCTGAAGGCCACCCCGGCCGACTTCGTCGTAACGGAAGAGGGCGGCCCGCCGCTCTCGGAGCGTCCCCTGGCCTGGGCCGTCTTCGAGCTCTCCAAGACCTCCTGGGACACCTTCGACCTTGTAGACCTGCTGTCCCGCACGTGGCGCGTCCCGCCGGACGCCATCCGCCTGGGCGGCATCAAGGACCGTCACGGCAGCACCTCGCAGCGCATCAGCGTCCGAGGCCTCCCCGGCCGCCCGGCCGCGGTCAAACAGAAGAACTTCACCGCGAGCTTCCTGGGCTGGTCCGCCCAGCCCATCTCCGCGCGCGACATCCGGGGCAACCGGTTCCGAATCACGATGCGCGACCTGACGGTGCCCGAGACCGCGCTGGTCTCG
>DASRZR010000436.1:0-3257 GCA_035686185.1 Spirochaetia bacterium
TCCAGTCCGACGTGGCCAAGCGCATCGCCACCATGGACCGCACCTCCCCCGAGGTGCTCCGGGAGGTGGAGCGCGTGCTGGAGAAGAAGCTTTCCACCCTGTCCTCGGAGGACTTCACCGCGGCCGGCGGCGTGGAGAGCATCGTGGAGATCCTCAACATGGTGGACCGCTCCACGGAGAAGACCATCGTGGAGTCCCTGGAAGAGGACGATCCCGAGCTCGCGGACGAGATCAAGAAGCGCATGTTCGTGTTCGAGGACATCGTGCTGCTGGACGACCGCGCCATCCAGAAGGTGCTGCGCGAGGTGGACACCGCGGAGCTCGCCAAGGCCCTGAAGAGCGTGGACTCCGAGGTGCAGGACAAGATCTACCGCAACATGTCCAAGCGCGCTTCCACGCTGCTCAAGGAAGACATGGACTACATGGGTCCCATCCGCCTGAAGGACGTGGAAGAGGCGCAGCAGAGGATCGTGGCCATCATCCGCAAGCTGGAAGAGCAGGGCGAGATCGTCGTGGCCCGCGCCGGGGAAGAGGAATTGGTGGTTTGACCGGGGCGATGACGGCCCGCGCCGCCGCGCCTGGCCATGGAGGGCGAGGTCGAGCGAGGCCAGGGATGGCCGACAGCGAGACTTGAGGGAGAGGGTCAGTGGCCAAGAACGTCTTCAAGCCGACGGACATCATGTACAGTGCCCGCAAGGTCTTCATCGAGCCGCCGCGGATCGCGGCGGCCGAGGAGCCGGTGGAGGAAGTGACGTCCGTCGAGGAGCCCGGCGAGTACAGCGGTCCCACCGCGGACGACCTTCGCAAGGAGGCCGAGCTCTTCCGCAGGGAGTGGGAAGAGGAGAAGGCCCGGCTCATCGCGCAGGCGCAGGCGGAGGCGGAGAAGATCCGCAAGGACGCGGAGAAGGTCGCCTTCGACGAGGTCAAGCGGAAGAACAACCAGGCCCAGAAGATCCGCCAGGACGCGGAGGACCAGGCCCAGGCCATCCTCGCGGAGGCGCGCCAGAAGGCGGCCGCGCTGGAGCAGGATATCAAGCAGCGCGTCACCCAGACCGAGCGCGAGGCCTACGAGAAGGGCCTCGCCGAGGGCCACGCCGAAGGCTACGAGGAAGGCAAGGCGGAGGTCCAACGGCTGGTGGAGAGCCTGCACGGCATCATCAGCAAGGCCATCGAGAAGAGGAACGAGATCATCCAGGAGGCCGAGACCCAGATCATCAACCTGGTGCTGCTGATCGTGAAGAAGGTCATCAAGGTCATCTCCGAGAACCAGAAGAACGTGGTCATCAACAACGTCGTGCAGGCGCTTCGCAAGCTCAAGAGCCGCGGCGACGTGGTGATCCGCGTGAACCTCGCGGACCTGGAGCTCACCTCCGAGCACGTGAAGGACTTCATGAAGATGGTGGAGAACGTGAAATCCATCACCGTGCTGGAGGACTCCACCGTGGACCGCGGCGGGTGCATCATCGAGACGGACTTCGGGCAGATCGACGCCCGCATCTCCTCCCAGCTCCACGAGATCGAGGAACGCATCCTCGAGCTCATGCCCATCCGGTCCAAGGGCGAGTAGGGGGGACGCATGGGCGTGTTCGACAAGTACGCGGCGGTCCTGGAGGGCCTGGACCCCATCAAGTTCACCGGCGTGGTCCAGCGGGTCCAGGGCCTGCTCATCGAGAGCGCGGGCCCCTCGGCGCAGGTGGGCGAGCTGTGCCAGATCCTCGTGCCCAAGGGCCGCGGGATGGTCTGGGCGGAGGTGGTGGGCCTGCGGGGCAGCACCGTCCAGCTCATGCCGTACGACGAGATGGAAGGCATCGAGGTCGGCTGCATCGTCATCGGGATGGGAGAGACGCTGCGCATCCCGGTGTCGGAGAAGCTCCTGGGCCGGACCCTGGACTCCATGGGCAAGCCCATCGACGAGCACGGGGACATCGGTTCCGCCGAATGGTACCCCGCCTTCCGCGCGCCGCCGGACGTGCTGAAGCGCAAGCGCATCCGCGAGGTGCTCGCCACAGGGGTGCGCTCCATCGACGGGCTCCTCACCGTGGGCAAGGGCCAGCGCATGGGCATCTTCGCCGGCAGCGGCATCGGCAAGTCCACGCTGCTGGGCATGGTGGCACGCAACACCTCGGCGGACGTCAACGTGATCGCGCTCATCGGGGAACGCGGCCGCGAGGTGCGGGAGTTCCTGGAGAACGACCTCGGCCCCGAGGGGCTTGCGCGGTCGGTGATCGTGGTCTCCTCCTCCAACAAGCCGCCGCTCGCCCGCATCCGCGGGGCATACGTGGCCACCGCGATCGCCGAGTACTTTCGCGACCAGGGCAAGGACGTGATGCTCCTGTTCGACTCGGTGACCCGATTCGCGCGCGCGCAGCGGGAGATCGGGCTTGCCATTGGCGAGCCGCCGGCCAACCGCGGGTTCACCCCGTCGGTGTTCTCCCTCCTGCCCAAGCTGCTGGAGAGGAGCGGCACCTCGGAGGTCGGGAGCATCACCGGCTTCTATACCATCCTGGTGGAAGGTGACGACATCGACGACCCGGTCTCCGACAACGTCCGCGGCATCCTGGACGGGCACATCGTGCTCACGCGCCGCCTGGCCAGCCGCAACCACTACCCCGCGGTGGACGTGCTGCAGTCCATCTCGAGGCTGGCCCTCACGGTGACCGGGCCGCGCACGCGCGAGGCGATGGGACGCATCCGCCGGCTCATGGCCACCTACGCGGGGGCGGAGGACCTCATCAGCGTGGGCGCCTACGTCAAGGGCAGCAACCCCGAGATCGACGAAGCCATTGAGAAGTTCCCCGAGATCGAGAAGTTCCTCATCCAGCGCATAGAGGAGAGGGCTCCGCTCGCGGAGACCATGCGCATGGCGGGGGCCATCGCGGGCATCGAGATACCGGCCGAGGAGCTGGGCAGGGATGCGCAGGTTCCAGTTCCGGCTTGAGCGGTTCCTGGAGCTCCGCCGCTGGAAGGAACGCGAGTGGGAGCTCAAGCTCGCGCGCGCGCAGGGCGAATGCCTGCTGCTGGAGAACCGCATCCGCGAGATCGGGGAAGAGATCGGCGCGAGCCGCCTGGCGCAGTTCAGCGACGGCCGGCGCGTGGACGTGGAGCTCATGGCGCGCCGCGAGCTGTTCGTGCAGCGCCTGGCGGTGGAGCGCGAGCGGGCGCAGGTCACGCTGGTGGAAAAGCGGCGAGAGATGGAGAAGGTGCGGACCGGCTACCTGGAGGCCTCGCGGGACCGCAAGGTCCTGGACAAGCTGAAG
>DASRZR010000437.1:0-2763 GCA_035686185.1 Spirochaetia bacterium
GGGCGCCTGCTGGCCGCCGGCGTGGTTCCCTGCGCGGTGGAGTACATCGAGCGCCCGGTCGTGGCGCTCGCGGAGAAGCTCCTCGGCAAGACCTGGCCGAGCCATGAAGGGGAGGCCGACCTCATGCTGATCCTGGACGGGAGGGACAGCGCGGACACGCTGGCACAGGCGGAAGCCGCCGGTGCCGTCCTGGAAGCCGGCGGTGCCCGGGACGTGCTCGTGAGCGACAACCGGGAGAGGCAGGCGGAAATGCTCGCGCTGCGCAGCATCTTCTACGACGCGATCCATCCCGGCGTGGCGGAGGGCTTCGACATCTGCGTGCCGCGGTCCCAGATTGTCCCTCACCTGGAGGCGGTCCGCCGCCTGGAACGGGAGCACGGCGTCTCCCTGCCCACGTACGGGCACGCGGCGGACGGGAATCTCCACAGCCACGCGCTGCGCCGCGCGCTGCGCAACGGCGCCTTTGGCGAAGAGCTTCCCGGCTGGCGGGAAACGTGCCGGGCCATCCGCCGGCAGCTCTACGAGGACGTCATCCAACGTGGCGGTGTCATCTCCGGGGAGCACGGGATCGGGCTGGCGAGAAAGGACTTCCTGGCGCGCAACGTGAGCCCCGGCCTGGTGGCCGTGATGCGCTCCATCAAGGACGCGCTGGATCCGGACGGCATCCTCAACCCGGGAAAGATCTTCCAGAGGTGAAGGCCGCCCGCGGACGCCGAGACTGGTGGATCCCCGGCGCCGCGGCTGGTCGACCCCGGCCGCGTCCCTAGGGGATCGAATCCGGGTAGACCACCAGCACCTGCCCCCGGGAGCTTCCCAGGATCACCCGGGGCCCATCCGAGGCGGGTCGCGCGCTCAGCGCGTCCTTCACGTCCAGTGACTCAAGCGGCTTGCCGGTCCGGTCATCCGCAACCTGGAGCGCGCCGGCCTGCGTGCCGTAGTACAGCTTCCCGTCACGGTCCAGCGGCGGCGTGGAAGCGCCGCTGATGGCCGGGAACAACTCCGTGCCGTCCGCCGCGGAGAAGCCGAAAATCGTGTTGCTGGCGAACGCGAACACCCCGTCCGCGGACCTTGCCAGGTCCTGGAACACTCCCATGCTGCCGGTGCCCTTGAGCGTGGCCCTCCACACGACCTTGTGGGTGTCCAGGTCCACCGCCACGACCAATCCCTTGCGATCCGCGAAGAATGCCCGGCTGCCGGACACGAGCACGGAGCTTGCCACCGGCTGGCTCGCCCCGGTGGGGACCTGGAACAGCACCTGGCCGGCGGAAGGATCGATGGAGAACAGAATACCCGCCTGGCTCACCACGAGCACCCTGCCGTCATCCGTGAAGGCGGGCGTCATCAGCGTTCCCCCCGGGATCGCCACCTGGCGGACCGTGGCGCCCGTTGCCGGGTCGAACACCGTGAGGCCGGCGGAGGTGGGGTAGACGCCCACACCGCCCGCCACCGCGACCCGCTGTCCAAACAGGTGCGTGGTAGCACTGTCCAGCGGCGTGCGGCTGGCCAGTGCGCCGGTGCGCGCGTTGGCCACAAGGAACTCCTTGCCGCCCGTGAAGTACAGCGTACCCGCGCTCACCACCGGCGAGGAGTTCTCATTCGGCGCGTTCTGCGTGGTGATCTTCCAGGCCGCCCGGCCCCGGCGGTCCGTGGCCACGAGCGTGCCCTGCCGGTCCGCTGCTACCACCACGTCTCCCGAGACCTCCAGGGAACCGATGAGCGGGGCCGTGCTGACGGAGAAAGAGGCCTCCACGGGCTGAGGATCAAGCTGCACGGGGTAGGAGCTCGGTTCCTTTGCCGTGAGCGCGATGGTCTTCGTGGCGTAGCCCTCGTGCCGGATGACCAGGCTCACGGATTCTCCGGGCTTGAGCTGCGCCGAATACGTTCCGGTCCCCACGGTCTTCCCGTTCTGCTCTATCACCGCGTCCGCCGGCGTGGCAGAGACCGCGATCGTCACGGGCTGCGCGGCGGCGGGAGCCGACGGTGCCGCAGGTGCGGAAGAGACGGCGGCCGGCGCCGGCGCGCTGGGCGGGGGCAGCGTGTCCAGCGCCTTCAGCTTGCGCGTGTTCACCGGGGACAGCCGCGCGGGCTTGCTCAGCACCGTAGACAGCGTGACGGAGGCGGCCTGCACGGCCCGGTTCCTCGCCTCGATCACCGCGGCCGGAGGTCCGGCCGGCTTCGGGCTGCCGGACGCCTGGGCCGCGGCCAGTGTCTGCTGCTCCTGCACGATCTGCGCCGCCGCCTGCTGGATGGGCTGGAAGTCCGTCTGCGCGGCCTGGGCCTGCTGGGCGGTCACCGTGAGCTCCTGGCCTGCCTGGACGTCGGCGGCGGAAGACTCTATGGACTGGGCGATCTGTTCCAGGTCCGGGTCGGCGGCAGGTGTCAGCCCCCGCACCGCGTCGGGGTCGTAGGCGGCGGGGAGCACGGCAACGGTTCCGTCCTTGACCGTTACGAGCGTCCCGCCCTGGGGCGTCACCGTGATGCCGAACTCCGTCCCGCGCACGCCGCCCACCGCGGTGACGGTCTTCACCGAGTACGACTCCGTGCCGGCCAGCTTCTTCACCTTGCTGAGGATCGTTCCCGTCTGGAGACTGAGCCGGGCCCGGTCGCCGCTCGAGGTCAGCGCCAGCGAGTCCACGGACACCTGCGTGTTCTCCTGGATGTCCACCACGGCGAGGTCCGCGAGCTTGAGCTGGCACTCCGAGGCCGCGCCGACCTTCACGGCGTCCCCCCGGCCGAGCTTCGACCCGATGTCCAGCGGTGACC
>DASRZR010000438.1:0-3105 GCA_035686185.1 Spirochaetia bacterium
GGCCGCCCGAGTAGCGATGGCTGCCGCCGAGTGCGTTCGTGGCGGCGATCCGCCCCTGCCGGTTGGCCGGGCCCGCCAGCGGGATGCGCACCCGTTTCCCGGAAACTCTCTGCAGCACCTCGATCATGTCCCCCGCCGCCCAGATGTGGGGATCTGAAGTACGGAGGTGCTCGTCCACCTGCAGTCCGCCGGAGGCGCCGATGTCCAGACCCGCCTCCCGGGCGAGGGCCAGCTCCGGCCGGACGCCGGTGGCCATCAGCACGATCTCCGCTGGCACGCGGCTGCCATCCGTGAGCTCCACGGCGCCCGCGCAGTTGTCGATGGACTTCACGCCCACGCCCGTGCGAACCGCCACGCCGTGGGCTTCCAGCCGGCTGGCAATCAAGCCGCCGAACTCGGGATCCATCGTGGACATCACGCGCGGGAGGAGCTCCACCATCGTGGTCGGGATCTCACGCTGGCGGAACGCCTCCGCCATCTCCAGTCCAATGAAGCCGCCGCCGGCGATGAGCGCCGATGCCGGCTTCTTCTCCTCCAGGAACGCGGCGACGCGGTCCATGTCCGGCACATTCCACAGCCGGAACACGTTCGGGGAATCGGCGCCCGGCACCGGCGGCATGACCGGGGAGCCGCCCTGCGCCAGGATGAGTGAGTCGTAGGGCAGCCAGGATTCTCCCCCTGGTCCGCGAACGAGCACGCGCTGGTCGGTGCGGTCGATCTGCAACGCCTCGGTCTGCACGAGGACCTTCACCCCGTAGCGGCTGTCAAATCCCTCCGGAGTCTGCAGGAGAAGCTTGGAGCGGCGGGAGATGTCGCGCGCGATGAAGTACGGCAGGCCGCAATTGGCGTACGATACGTAGGGCCCGCGCTCCACGAGCGTGATTTCCGCTGACTCGCTCAGGCGACGGGCACGCGCTGCCGCCGTGGCACCACCGGCTACGCCGCCGATGATCAAAAGCTTCATGACAGGCTCCTTGGGGATTACCTCAGTGAGTGTACTACTGGCTCCGCCGCCGGGTCGAGATGCGCAGCGGAAGGTACAGCGGGCACACCCCCACCGCGGACGTTGCCAGGAAGACTACCGCAAGGACGCCCAGGATGATGGCCGCCACGGGGGAAAGCTGGCCGGTGAAGAACAATACCGCCACAAGCGCCACCAGGCCGACTCTCACTACTCGGTCCAGGATACCCATGTTCGCTTTCATTTGCGTTCCTCCTGGCATGATGATAGGAGGAAGCACAGATTATCTCAGTGACTTCCGTCACAGAGCGAAAGCGCGCTGCTGCAGCTTCTCAGCTCCGGTGACAAGAATCCTTCCGCGGGCCGTCTCGATGAGCCCGTCCGTCTCGAAATCCTTCAGGATCCGGGTCACCACCTCCCGGGACGTGCCCAGCTCGTCAGCAATCTCCCCGTGGGTCCGATCCACCGCGTGGCGCCGGGGGGATGCGTTCTTCAGTAGAAACGCCGCAAGGCGCGCATCCACGTGGTGGAACGTCACCTCGTCCACCAGCATCAGGACCTCGTCCAGCCGCCGGGCATACAGACCGAACAGGAATCGGCGCCACTCAGGGTTCTCGTCCACCGCGTCCGCCATGAGCCGGGAGGGCACGAGCAGGATCTCGGTTTCCCCTTCCGCTTCTGCCACCGCCGGAAAGCTTCCCTGGGTGAGGATGCAGGTGGCCGACAGGATGCAGCTCTCCCCCTTCTCGATGCGGTACAACGTGATCTCGCGGCCGCCGGGACTTGTCTTGTACAGCCGCAGCGTTCCTTCCAGCACGAACGGCAGGTACAGACACTCCCCGCCCGCCCTCACGAGCACTTCCTTGTGGGAGAGCTTCTTCGTTACCGCCTGCCCGAGGACAGCCTCCCGCGTTCGCGGCGGGAGGGTGGCGAAGAAGGGGAACACCTGCGTGAGCTCATCCCGGCGGGAAGCTTCCATGCTGTGCGGAGATTACGACCGATGGAGGCTCGGAGTCCATCAGGGGGATCTTGCAAAGCGCCCCAACTCGTACTAGGCTAGGGGCAGCGCTCGCGACAGGGAGGAAGCCATGGCGCCGGAGATGCCTCATTCCATCGTCGATGCCAGCAAGCCCAACGCGGGAAGGATCTACGATTTCGCACTTGGCGGCAATCACAACTTCGAAGTGGACCGGCAGGCCGCGCAGCAGATCCTGAAGGTGTTCCCCCAGTACCCGGAGATCGCCAAGGTCACGCGATGGTTCCTGGGAGAAGCGGTGCGGCGTCTCGCCCGGGACGGATACTCCCGGTTCATCGACTTCGCGTCCGGCCTCCCCACGAATGATCACGTCCACGAGATCACCCCGCCCGGCACGCAGGTCATCTACTCCGACTGGGACCTGGTCACCGTGACCTACGGGCAGGAGATCGTCGGCGGAAATCAGCACGTGCGCTACGTGCAGTGTGACGCCGGCCGGGCGGACGAGCTCCTGAAGATGCCCATCGTACCGGAGCTCTTCTCTGGCAGTCGCAAGGCGGTGTTCGGCTTCAACGGGATCTCGTGGTTCTTGAAGGACGATGAGCTGCAGCGCTCCCTTCGCGCCGCCTACGACTGGGCGGAGGAAGGATCGCGTGTGTACATGACCACCTTCGATTCCGCCCAGATCACGCCGGCCATGAGGGATCTGGCGGCGCTGTTCGGCCAGTTCGGCCAGCCGGTATACCTCCGTTCCCAGGCCGACCTGGAGAAGCTGATGGCACCCTGGAAGGTCATCGAACCGGGGTTCCGTTCCGTGGAGGAGTGGTTCAACATGCCGGCGAGCGTCGCCGCTTCCACGCGCACGCTGCTGGGAGGATTCGAGCAGGGCGTCATCCTCGGCAAGTGAGCCCGGCTCAGCCCAGGCACGCCCTCCCGGTTGCGTCCACCGTCAGCGGGGACTTGCACTCGGGGCAACGGAACCTGCCGGACTTCTCCACGCGCAACGGCTTGTCGCAGATCGGGCAGTGGATTCGCCTCGGGAAGACCGGCCGCGTCGGGCTCCGCAGGATCTTTGCCACCGCTTCTCCGATAGAGTCCGAGCAGGAGAACATCGTGTCCAGCTTCATGAGGTGAAGGACGGATTCGACCTTGGGGTGAGGGTCCAGCA
>DASRZR010000439.1:0-2424 GCA_035686185.1 Spirochaetia bacterium
CCTACGTGGAGAAGACCCGGGCGCCCCGCTACCTCCTGCTCACGGAGTGCAGCATGGGGGACAACATCGCGGCGGCAAACCCCGGCAAGGAGATGCTGCGGTTGTGCACCGTGCGCTGCCCGCACATGAACGAGATCACGCTGGAGCAGACGCTCGCGGCGCTCCAGCAGACCCGCTACGTGGTGGACGTTCCCCCGGAGATCCGACGCCGCGCGCTGGCCGCGGTGGAGCGGATGATCGCCATCGGCTGAGGCCGGGGCCGGCCACCGCGTGGGGCGCTCCCGCCGGCGCCGGAGGCCCGCTAGTCCTTCAGCTCTTCCGAGATGTGACGGAACTCGGCTTCCCGCCGGAGGAACGCGTCCACCAGCGTGGGGTCGAAGTGCGTGCCGCGTCTTTCCACGATAGCCGCGCGCGTCTGCTCGTGGCTCATGGCTTCCTTGTAGGGGCGAGCGGTCCGCAGCGCGTCGTAGTTGTCCGCCAGCGCCATGATCCGTCCCGAGATCGGGATGGCGTCCGCCTTCAGGCCGTGGGGATAGCCGGTGCCGTCCCACTTCTCGTGGTGGTACAGCGTGAGCTGGATGGCGATGGCGAGGAACGACTGGAACTTCAGCTTGTCCTCCGCGATGCGCAGCACACGCGCGCCGTACTCGCAGTGCTTGCGCATCTCCGCGGTCTCCTCCTCGGTGAGACGCGCCGGCTTCAGCAGGATGGAGTCCGCGATTCCCACCTTGCCGATGTCGTGCAGCGGCGCGGACTTCACCAGGTCCGAGATGTACGCGGGGCTGAGGTACGAGCGGTACGACGGCAGCAGCGCGAGCTCTTCGGCGAGGGCGCGCACGTAGATCGCGGTGCGCTCCAGGTGCTTGCCGGTCTGCCGGTCGCGCAGCTCCGCCTGGTAGGCCAGGGCGAAGATCGTCACGTCCTGCGTCTCCAGCAGCTCGTCCGCGGTGCGCTTCTGGCGGCGGTAGGCGCGCAGGAAGATGGCGAACAGCATGAGCCACAGGAGCGCCCCGGCCACCACCACGAGGCTCCACGTGAAGATCGTGTTGCGCTCGATCTGGGCGAACAGGTCCCGGTCCGCCTCGTACAGCTCCACCACGCCCACCACGGTCCCGGAACGGAACACCGGCGTGTAGATCTCCAGCGTCACGCCGCGGTCCTTCTCGTCGATGTTCTCCGCCGTCTCCAGTTGCGCGTTCTCCGATGTCACGGCGCCCTGCATCGCTTCCTGGAACCCGTCGTTGTCGGGGAATCTCTGGCCGATGAGCTCGGCCTGGTCGCTCCACAGGATGGCCCCGTCCCGTCCCCAGATCTTCACGCGGAAGATGTTTCCCAGTGACAGGAAGTCCCGGAACAGCGCCTCCAGGTGGGGGCTGACGGCGCCCGGGGAGTCCGCGGCGAACAGGGCGTAGGCCTCCGCGTCGTCCTTCATCGTGAGCCGGGAGACTTCCTCATACAGCTTGACGTGGGAATCGATCTGGTAGGCGGCGATCCGTCGCGTCAGCGTGATCCCCAGCGCCACGGAAATGGCGGTGACGATGAGGAGCGTGGCCGCCGAGTACTGGATGATGACGTTGCCCCGGATCCGCATGGGCGCTCGCCGCCCACTATCCGCCGGGCACCGGGGAAAATCAAGGTCACCGCGGGCGATGCTTGCGCAGGCCTCCCACGCACGGGGTATGCTGGCGGCCATGCGGGCTGCCCGGGTGCTTCTCGTGCTGGTCATTCCTCTTGCCATCGTGGCCCTCCTGGGCGTCCTCGCCACCTTCGGCGTCCTGCAGCGTACCGACGGCCGGGCGTGGGACCGGCTGCTGCGGATGCGGCCGGCCGCACCGGCGCCCGCCCCGGTCCTGCTGGTGGACATCGACGTGCCGCCCGGTTCCCTTGCCGGCCTGCTGGCGGACGGCCTGGTCACGTTCAAGGAGATGGACGCGCGGTCCGTGGTGCTCGCGCTGCCGCTCGCGCAGAGAAGCCCGCCGTCCCTGGACCCGTCCGTCCTGCGCCAGACGCTTCCCAATGCGCTGGACCGGGAGTTCGCGCAGATCGAGGAAAACATCCAGTCCCTGTTCGATGCCATCCGCCGCGGCTCGGTGCGGCCAAAGGACTCCGCGCGTTTCGTGGCGGACCTCGTGGGGCTGGTGGCCCAGGCCAAGGGACGGCTGTCTGGAGCCGCCATGGGCATCGAGCGGGACGACGACGTGCTGCTGGGACAGGCGGCGGCGTTCTCCGGGCAGGTGTTCGTCCCGGTGGACCTGCTGGACGCGCCGGATCCCTCCGTGCCGGCCGACCTTTCCGACCTCGCGCTGCAGCGCCAGGCGCTGTCCGTTCTCGTGCGCGGGGCAGATCCGTCCGTGCATGCCGCTGCCATCCGGCCGTCCGTGGGGCCGGTCCTGCGCGGCGCGCACGGCGGGGGATTCCTTGCCG
>DASRZR010000440.1:0-4793 GCA_035686185.1 Spirochaetia bacterium
GGGAGGGAACGTGGGGAGGCTCACCGCCATCAGCACGGCCGGGAGCGTCCTCGGGACCATCGCCATTGGCTATTTCCTCCTTCCGCTGATGCCGAACTCCGTCACGATGTACGGCACGGCCGCGGTCCTTGCCGCGCTGGCGCTTGCCTATTTCCTCGCGTGGTCGCGGCGCGCTTCCTCCGTGGCGGCCGTGGCCCTGGTGGCAGCGGCGGGCCTGGCCGCCGGCGCGTGGGGCCTGGGAACGGAGCACCTTCGAGGCACGGAGGTGGAAGAGCTGTACCGCGCCAATTCGAACTTCGGCCTGATCCAGGTGGCGCAGCTTCGCAGCCGGCCCGTGCGCCTGTACCTCACGGACTACCTGATCCAGAACACCTACGATGCGAGCCAGGGCCGCAGCATCTCCATGTTCACCTACATGCTGGAGGGGCTGGCGCGCGCCTACACCCCGGAGCTGCGAAGGGTACTGTGCATCGGAATGGGAGTGGGGATCGTGCCCCGGGAACTCGCCCGGGCCGGTGCCTCCGTGGACGTGGTGGAGATCAACCCCGCCGTGGTGCCGGTGGCCCGGCGGTTCTTCGACCTGGATCCGAGCGCGTTCCACCTGTACATCCAGGACGGCCGCTACTTCCTCAACCGGTCTCGAGACACCTATGACGCCGTGATCCTGGATGCGTTCATCGGAGACTCCAGCCCGTCCCACCTCATGAGCCGGGAGGCGTTCCTCGCCATCCGCAAGGTCCTGGGACCGGATGGCGTGCTCGTGATGAACACGTTTGCCGACGTTGACCCGCCGAACGACTTCATGGCGGCGTCCCTGTATCGCACGCTCGCGGACGTGTTTCCCAGCGTGCGCGTGCACGGCCTGCACGGGGGCAACGTCCTGTTCGTGGCCTCCCCGCGGCCGTCCCTCTCGTTCCTGCACGAGCCGGAGTTCAGCAGCGTCCATCCGGACGCGCTTTCTGATGTGCGGCAGGCCTTTGGCCAGCTCCTGCAGCCCGTCCCGACGCACGGGGTGCTGCTGACGGATGACTACAACCCGGTGGAGTTCTACGATGCGGCCAACCGGGAGAAGTTCCGCCGGACGCTGGCCCTATCCATGAGAAGTCGCTGAGGGAAACCGCCTCTGCAGTTCCTGGCGCGTGAGCTCCGCGGTGGAGGCAAGCGTCCAATCGGCCTCCGTGAGGCTCGACCCGATCCCCACCGCGAACATGCCGGCCGCCTTGATTGCCTGGATGCCGGCAACGGCGTCTTCCACGCCGGCGCAATCCCGCGGCGGCACGCCCAGCGCTTCCGCGGCCCGCAGGAATACCTCGGGGTCCGGCTTGCCTCGGGAGACCTCCCCGGGGTTCACCACGTATTCGACGAGATCCCGGATCTGCAGACGATCCAGGATCGCCGGGGCGTTGTGGCTGGCGGAAGCCAGCCCGATGCGGATGCCGCCGGCCCGCAGCCCGGCCAGGAGCTCCCCGATGCCGGGCAGCAGGTCGGCGGGCGTGAGGGTGCTGATGAGCGTGCGGTAGACGTCGTTCTTTCGCCCGGCAAAGGCCTGCGCCTCCGCGTCCGACATCGTCCGGCCGGCGTGGCGGAGGATGATGGCCAGGCTTTCCATCCGGCTGATGCCCCGAAGCTCCTCGTTGACCGCGCGGTCGAACGGTATGCCGGCCTCGTCACACAGCTTCTGCCAGGCGCGGTAGTGCAGCTCCGCGCTGTCCGTGAGGACGCCGTCCAGGTCGAAGATCACCGCGCGCAGGCGCGGCGCCAGGGAATCCGTGGCCTCTCTCCCCGGGGCCACCGCGAGCCGGTTTCCCCAGCTTGAAAGCTCCACGCCCGGTCCCTCCACCACGGCATAGGTGGCGGCGTGGGGCGTCACCACCACCTGCAGCAGAGATCCGCGGACGCGAAGCCGGAAGGCGAGGCGGTTCCACGTAGGGGGAAGCCGGGGAGCGAAGGAAAGAGTCCCGTCCGTGTCCCGCAGGCCGGCAAAGCCGTAGACGATGGAGATCCATGTCCCGGCCATCGCGGCGGTATGAAGCCCGTCGGAGACGTTGCCGTTCACGTCATCGAGGTCCATGCGCGCGGTCCGGGAGAAATACTGGAACGCGCGGTCAAGGTACCCCAGCTCGGCCGCGGCAACGCTCTGGATGCAGGGTGACAGCGAGGAGTCGCCAGTCGTGAGCGGGTCATAGAAATCGAAGTTCCTCTTCTTTTCGGCCAGGGAGAAGCGGTGCCCCAGGAGCACCTGGGCCAGCACGACATCCGGCTGTTTCAGCACCTGGTGCCGGTAGATGACCAGCGGGTGGTAGTGCAGGAGCAGCGGATAGTGCTCCGCGGGCGTGTGCTCGAAATCCCATGGTGCCCGGTCCAGGAAGGCATCGTCCTGCAGGTGGATGCCCCGCTCCCGGTCGAACGGGATGTACATCGTATCCGCCGCCCTCTGCCACGCCGACGGCTCATCGTCAGTCAAGCCGATGCGATGTACGATGTCCCGCAGCACGTCGGGCCGTTCGCGCCGGAGCCGATCCACGGCGCGCGCCGCGGCGAGCAGGTTCTCCCGCGCCATCATGTTCGTGTACAGGTTGTTGTTCACGAGCGCCGTGTACTCATCCGGCCCGGTGACCTCGTTGATGCAGAAGGCCCCTCCCCGGGTCGGGCGGGGGGTTCCCAGGTCCGCCCAGAGCCGCGCGGTTTCAAACAGGAGCTCGGCGCCGCCCTGTTCCATCAGGAGCCGGTCTCCCGTGGCCGCCACGTACCTCTGCAGGGCGTAGGCGATATCAGCATCGATGTGGTACTGGGCCGTGCCGGCGGGGTAGTAGGCCGAGGTCTCCTCACCGCCGATGGTGCGCCATGGGAAAAGCGCCCCCTTCTGGCTCATCTCCGCCGCCCGGGCCCGGGCCTTGTCCAGGATGCCGATGCGGTAGGAGAGCAGGGCCCGGGCGATCTCGGGCTGCGTGTAGGTGAAGAACGGAAGGACGTAGATCTCCGTGTCCCAGAAGTAGTGCCCTTCGTATCCTTCCCCGCTCAACCCCTTGGCCGCGATGCTCGTGCGGCCGTCCCGGCCCGCGGACTGCAGCAGGCTCCACACGTTGAACCTCAGGCTCTGCTGCAGGTTCCGGTCTCCGTCTATCTGCACGTCGGCCGCGCTCCAGAAGCGCTCGAGGTAGCGGGCCTGCGCGCCCAGCAGCGATTCGAAGCCGGCCGCCGCGGCCCGGCGGGCCGCATCCTGCGCGAGCCTCTCGCATTCCCCGGCCGGCGCCTCCCGGGAGCTCGCATAGCCGATGTACTTCGTGATCCCGAGCACCGCGCCCGGCGCGGCGGGCAGCTCGACGGTGAACGTGACCCGCTCTGGCTCCGCCGCGCTTCGCGTGCGCGCCGGGCCGTCCCCGAACAGGACGTGCTCCGCGGCGCACGCCACGGTCATCCGCGTGGTGCGGGTCTCCTGCACGATCCGGCAGCTCGGCCCGTCCGCATGCCGCGCGCGCACGGTCAGCGGTTTCTCGGGGAAGTGGGAGCCGATCCGCGGGTCATCGCCGGCGGCGCGGTTTCCCACCGTGGCATCCAGGGAGGACTCCGCGACCAGCGTGCCGCTTCCGGACCGGACGCGGACGCGCCACTCGATGACCGCCACGTGGGGGTCATCGAGGGACACCAGGCGCCGAGCGGCAAGCTCCACCACGGCGCCGCGGGGGGACTTCCACGTTACCATGCGGGACAGGAAGCCACGGGCCATGTCCAGCGTCCGCTCGTAGGAGAGGACCGTGCCCGCCGCGAGGTCCAGCACCTCGCCGTCCAGGGACAGGCGCAGCGGCTTGGCGTCCACCACGTTCAGCATCACCTGGCGGTTGCGGGCGTATCCGTAGGCGATCTCTCCATAGAGGATGGGCGTCTCATCGTAGAAGCCGTTGAGGAACGTACCGGGCACGCCGCCGGGGAAGCCCTCCTCGAAGTTCCCCCGCATCCCCAGCGCGCCGTTGCCGAGGCTGAAGATCGTCTCGAACCGGGCCGGCTCTTCCCGCGGGAGGGCCGTCTCCCGGATCAGCCAGGTGTCATCGTCGGTTCGCGGACGCTCCAGGGGCATCGGGTGTCTTTCAGATGGCGCGGCAGCTCTCGCGCACCGCGAGCGTGGTGGGCAGGACCGTGCGCTTCTGCGGCACGGGCCGGGACTTCAGCACGGAGATGAGCAGGCGCGCGGCCTCGGCCCCGAGCCCCGGGGCGGGGTTCGTCACCGTGGTGAGCGGCGGGTTGAAATACCGCGAGGCAAGGTCATCATCGAAGCCCACCAGGGAGATGTCCACCGGGATGCCCAGCCCGGCGTCTTTCACCGCCTGCGCCGCCCCGTAGGCCACCACGTCGTTGCCGGCAAACACGGCCGTGGGCCGCCGACGGCTGCCGAGGATGTCCTTCATCGCCCGGTAGCCGCTTTCCTCGCTGAGATTGGCCTCCCGAACCCAGTCCGCGTTCACGCGCAGGCCGGCCTGGCGCATGGCCGCGCGGAATCCCGCGTGCCGGTCGCGGGCCGCGTAGAACGTGAGCGGCGCGTGCGTGATCATGGCGATGTCCTGGTGGCCAAGGGACACCAGGTGCCGGACGGCGGCGGCCGCCGAGGTGCAGTTGTCGATGTCGATCTGGCACACGTCCCGGCGGGAGATCGTGCCGATCACCACGAGCGGGAAACCGGCCGTGATCACCTCCGCGAGACCGGTGTCCGCGTCGTGCGTGTTCATGACGATGATGCCGTCCACCCCGTCCTGCCGGGCCAGTTGCAGGTAGTTGCGCTGTTTCAGCTTCAGCGGCTG
>DASRZR010000441.1:0-6297 GCA_035686185.1 Spirochaetia bacterium
GACACCGCAGAGCTCGGCGAGCGAGCCTACCTGTAAGGGAACCTGTTCGCGCAACGGAGGCGCACCGCCCGACGGGTGGTGATGGTGCGCCTCCGAACAGCGCGAGCGCCGGCCTCGTCACGAAATACCCCGCACGACCGCCAGCACTACTCCCACCAGGCCGCCCACGACGGCGCCGTTCACGCGGATGTACTGCAGGTCGTTCCACACGGCCTCCTCCACCCGGCCGACGAACTCGCGAACGTCCGTGTTCGCCAGCAGGGCGGAGAGGTACCCGGTCACGCCCTCCACGAGCCGGCTGCGGGCAACCAGGCTGGAGATCAGCCCGGCCACACCCTCGTTGAACCGCCTGCGGAAATCATGGTTGGCGGCGAGCTGGTACAGGAAGGATTCCTCCAGCCGGTCCACGCTCTGGTCGAAGCCGGTCTGCGCAGGTTCCAGCGCCGTCCGCAGGCGCGCCGCCGCTGCCGCCAGCAGCCGGGAAACGGCGTCCGCGGTGGCAGGGTCCGCGGCCAGCCGCTGGAAGCCCGCCTGGGCGGCGTCCCGGGCAGGGCCACCGGCTTCCGCGCCGAGGCGGCGAGCCAGATCGCGGAGGTGGCGCTCCAGGATGAGGCGAAGCTCGTGCTGGCGCTCCCGGCCGAAGCGCGCGATCTCCTGCTGGAGGCCGGCAAGCAGCCGCGTCATGGTGCCCCGACCGACAAAAAGACCTTGCCACCCGGCGTTCCGACGGACGAGCTGCGTCAGCATCTCCGTCAACGGTTCCTGGTTTGCCTCCACCAGCGCGTGCAGCGCGGAGGCCGCCGCGCCGAATATCCGCTGATCGACCTCGTTGTCCAGCGCCCATCGGATCAGGGCGGATGCGGCGGATGCGGCGTCCACGCGCTCCGCCAGGAGGCGCACGACCTCCCTCACGCCGGCGGCGAAGCCCTCGGAGGGCTCACCGCCGTCACGAACGGCGGCCGCAAGAAGCGCCTGCAGCCGGGACCGCACGAGGTCGTGCAGCTCCCCGCGCGCCCCGGCGTCCGCCAGCAGGCGCTCCACGTTGCCGGCAAAGTCCACGCCGGAGAGCTCCGCCCCGATGGTCTGCTCGCTCACGAAGCTTCCCAGGAAGCGTGGTACCGCATCCGCGATGGCGGCCTGGTTGCGCGCCAGGATGTCGGTATGAGGAAGCCGGATGCCCAGCGGGCTTCGGAACAGCGCGCTCACGGCAAACCAGTCCGCCAGCGCTCCGACGAGGGAAGCGTCGAAGAACGAGGACAGCAGGGTGCGCAGGGAGAGCCCGCGGAACAGGGCCACCCGCTCCAGCGGGAACCACGGCTGGAACGTGACGAACAGGAAACCGGCCGCGGCCACGGCCAGGGACACAAGCCCGATGCGGTTGCGGGACCTCATCCCCAGCCGGCGCCGCTCAGATGACGGCGAGCGTGCCCGCCACGACAAAGACCGCCAACGGGTAGAAGCACGCCCGGTTGAAGAAGAGCATCGCGGACTTTGTCTGCAGATCCGCGAGCCACCGGATGCCCGGCACCACGAGCAGCACGATGCCGGCCGCCAGGGCCCCCGCGAAGAACACGGCCCCGAAGCGCATCGGGATGACGAAGGGGAAGGCAAGGCTTGCGGCAATCGTCACGCACGCCATCACGAACGACAACCGGGCCGTGGCCGGCCGGCCGAAGCGAACGGGCATGGTCCGTATGCGAAGCGCCTTGTCTTCGTCGATGTCACTCCAGTCGTTGGGGATGTTGCGGCACCCCATCTCCCACGCAAAGGCCCACAGCCCGAACACGGCGACGAACGGAAGCGGCGGCGCCACGGAAACAGCGAACACGCCGGCAAGGCCGCCCACGGCCACCATGAGCCCGGACAGGATCGTCTTCCAGTGCGTGACGCGCAGGAGGCGGCAATAGCCGGCCTCCAGGCCGGCGGCAGCCACCATGAGGAGGCAGCAGATCGGGTTCAGCAGGAACGCGAACAGCAGCGCCAGCACACTCCACAGCACCACCCAGCCCACGGCGGCGCGCCAGGCAATGCTGCCCTGCGCGAGAGGATGGCGCAGACCCACGGAGTCGATGTCGAAGCACTCGCGCCGGCCGGCGTAGCCGCCGAGCTTCTCGCAGTCCACCTTGCAGTCCATCAGGTCGTTCAGCGCGAACACGGCCGTGTAGCCGGAGAACGCGGCAAGAAGGCCGAACACGATGGTGAGCGGTCGGGGGGCACCGCCGAAGACCACGACGGCTCCGAGGGCCGGGTGGGCAACGTCCAGCACGGAATGGGTCATGCGGGAAAGGCCGAAGAAGTCTTTCAGCCGTGCCCGAAGCTCGGGCCCGGCCTCCGAGGCGCGCCGGCCGCCGACGGTTTCCATGGGCGTCCTCCTATGGGAGCCCTGATTCTATCATGGCCAGCACCCGTTCCCCAGCGCCTTCGGCGCCACGGCCATCGGCGAATGCCACCGCGCAGGCGCGCCCCACCAGCGGACCCAGCGGCGGCGGGTTGTAGATGAGCCTTAGCACACGGCCCGGCCTCACGGAGAGCGGGTCGTAGCCACGCGCCAGGTGACGGTCCGCCAGCGCGCGCGCCTCCAGCCCGGTGTGCGGCTGGATGGCCAGGAAGAATACGACCGGCACCACGCGCGTCGGCCCGAACAGCTCCTGTATCCTGCGCACCACGCCGATGGTCCGGCGCAGCGTCTGCGGGGTTTCGCCGGGCGCGTTCAGCGACAGGTTCAGGAGGACGCGCCCGGCGTAGCCCGCGTCCTTCAGGACCTGGAAACCGCTCATCACCTCCTCCACGGAGAAGCCGAGCCGAAGCTGCTCCAGCACGGCCGGTGCGCCGGAGTTCAGGGACACCTCCAGGTCGTGAAGGCCGGACCGCACCATGAGCCGGGCCAGGCCCGGCTGGATCTCGTGGATGCGCATGTACCCTGACCACCGCAGGTCCAGGCCATGGGACAGCATCCCCTCGAGGATGGCGCCAAGGTGGTCGTGGTCCCGGCGGTCGCTGAGGAGCTGGGCGTCCGTAAACCAGAACGAGCGGGAGCCCCAGTGCCGCCAGTACGCGGCGATCTCGCGGACCACGGCCGGCGGCTGTCGGCGCCGGACCGTCCTCCCCTCCAGGAAGCCGTACAGGCAGTACAGGCAATGGTGCGGGCATCCCAGCTTGGTCTGCACTCCCACCGTCTCTCCCCGGTAGTCCTGCCACTGTGGAAAGGCGTCCTGCACACGGGCAAGGTCGATGTCCGGCTCTATGAGATCCGCTGGCGATGAGATCTCGAGCTGGTCGAAGAACGGCGGGAGGCCGGGTTCATCGAAGACCCGTACCTGACCGGGGATCCGGGCGCGGACCCGGTCCCCGAAGATCCGCATGCTCGGGCCGCCAAGCGCGAACCGGGCCGACGGTACGAGTCTCGTGGCACGGCGGACGAGGTCGAGGTTGCGGGAGATGGCGGAGCGGTAGACGGTGATATCCAGGAGCCCGCGGAATGCCGCGCCGGCTTTCACGAGCAGGTCCGGATGGTGAAAGAACAGGAACGCGTCCCTCATCGCCCCGTCTGCGTCCTGGGGGGAGAAGATCTGCATGTCCCGCCAGGAGAAGGCCACCGCATCCGGATGGAAGTCGGCGCAGGCATCCTCGAAGGCGCGTCTCTGTCGCGAGCGCTCTACCACGGCGAGGTCCAGCAGGCGCAAGGCAGGCCGAGGCGTTCCATGGTCCAGGGCGGAGAGCAGGTACAGCGGGCCCGTGGGGAACACCTTGTGGCAGGGAAGGCGGACAATGAGGACGCGACGCGCAGTCATGGACCGGGACCTGAGCATACCACGGACCCGGGTGCGTTGACACCATGGAAAACCAGGATTAGCATCCGGGGAAGAATCCCGCCAAAGAGGTGTTCCATGAATACGGGAACGCGTGCCGTCCGGTGCCTGGCGCTCGTCGTGGCTTCCTTTGGCATCAGCGCCATGCCGCTGGCCGCGCAGGCCGGCTCCCCCTCGCCTTCCGCCGGCTCCGCACCGCGCGCCCTGATTGCCTTGTTCGAGCCGGCCGGCCAGAAGGGGGACGCCACGCTGGGCGCGGCGCTGGCCACCGTGGCGGACAGCGTGGAGCTGGACCTGGTCTGCCTGCAGCGCTTCGACGTGCGGCGACTGCCGGCCGTGGACCCGACCCGCCAGATGGACCGCGTGCGGTCCTATTGCCAGGCCAACCGCATCGACCAGGCCATTCTCGGAAGCGGCAGCGCCCGCGCGCCCGGGGGCTACTCGTTCCGGCTGATGCTCTACGACCGGAAGTCCGACTCGGTGACGCTCGTGCAGGAAGGCGCCTGCACCGGGGCGCTGGACATGTTCGACACCACGGACTCCCTCGTGGCCGCGCTCCTGGACAAGCTGAGCGGCGCTCACGTGCTTTTCGGCTCGCTCGTCGTGGAGACCGCGCCGGTCGGGGCCATCGTGAGCGTCAACGGAAAGGAAGTGGGCCCTTCCCCGCTCTCCCTGCGGGGCCTTCCGGTGGGTGCGGTGAGCGTCTCCGCCCAGGCGCCCGGCTGGGAGGAGGCCAGCGCCGAGGTGAACGTGGAGGACAACCAGGCTGCCACGACCTCCCTGTCCCTTGCGCGCAGCCAGGGGAAGATTGCCCTGGATGTTCCGGATGACGCACAGGTCACGGTTCACACGACAGGGTTGGAAGACCGTATCCTGCTCGGCGCGGAGTCGGAAGCACTTCCCACCGGCCGCTACGAGCTTTCCGCGGCCTGTCCCGGCCTTCCCACCGTGACGCAGAGTCTCGCGGTGGCGCGCAACGCCACTTCCACGTGGATGCCCTGGAAGAAGGGCTACCTCGAGGTGCGCTCGGAGGTGGAGGGCGCCTCGGTGGCGGTGGACGGGGTGGCGCGCGGTGTGCTGCCGGTTGTCCTGGAGCTGGACCCCGGAGTGCTCCACCGGCTGGAAGTGAGAAAGGACAAGTACGAGCTGTACCTCGCGGATGTGAGCGCCCCGGCGGCGCGCAAGGTGAGCTTCGAACCGCCGCTTACCCTGAAGCCGGGGTCCCTCCAGGTGGAAACGACGCCGGCCGGCGCGTGGGTACGGCTGGATGACGGTGGGATAGAGAGAACCCCGTTCACCTTCACCGGAGTGCCGGCGGGCACGCACACGATCAGGGTGGACGACCTGCTCCTGTTCAAGCGCTACTACACGAGCGCGGGAAAGTTCACGGTGGAGGTGAACCCGGACGAGCAGACCTCGTTCGCCCAGACCCTCGTGCCCGGCACGGGACATCTGAGCGTGACGGCCGTCCCGCCGGGGGGCGCGGTCACCGTGGACGGTTCCCCGGTGGACACCGCACGGGTAGCGACGGTGGAGGGGTTGGAAGTGCCCGCCGGGTCACTGGACATCACGGTGACGGCGCCCTCCGGTCAGGTATGGAAGAGAACCGCCGTGGTCGGATGCGGGAGCGTCCTGCGCTTCGCGACACGTGACGCCCTGGACGCGTCCCTGGCGCGACGCACGATCAAGGTGGACGGAAAGACGGATGACTGGGAGGGGATCCTGCCGACGTGGGAGGTGGCAAGGCTCTCTGATCCCTTCCCCCTGCAGCCGGGTACCGAAGTGACACGGGCCTACCTGTGCCGGGATGACCACAACATCTACCTGCGCATGGACTTTGACGATGGCACGCCCCTGAGCGGGTACCTGACATCGGATGTCAAGGGAACGCTGTGTTACGAGATCCACGTGGTGAACAACGGCCTGCAGATCATCGCGAACGTGAACTCGAGCCGGCGATGGGGCACCAACGCGTGGCTGGGGACGTGGAACGAAACAACCCGTTCCTCCTCGAACCTCTCCAACAGCCTGGCGTATGCCATCAAGGGCAACTCGCTGGAGCTTGCCATCCCGTGGAGGTTTGTGGAGGGCTACCTGAAGGACCGGCCGCTGAGCGCCACGATTGACGTGGCGGACTCCGGAGAAAACGGCTGGTACAAGTACTGGCAAAGCGGCCCGCTCTCGATCGACTTCGTCCACTAGGTGCTAGAACTTGACCTCCATGCCTACCCCGGCCTGGGTGGTCCAGGAAGCGCTGCCGACTCCATAGCCGATTCCATACCCGGCGTTCCCGTTGCCGGCCTGGAGGAAGGCGGTCACATCCGCGTTCTGTGCGGCGCTGATCCGCGCCGTGAGGGTGGAGGTCCCTGCCGCACCCCGGACGTCCGCAATGACCTCCAGCGTGAGCTGCAACAGCTCGGAAGGGCTCCAGGTCACGGATCCGTAGATGTTGTGCGTGCCGGGGAACAGGAGGTCCGCGGAGGCGCCG
>DASRZR010000442.1:0-12269 GCA_035686185.1 Spirochaetia bacterium
ATCGATCACCGTGGTCTCGATGGGGATGGTCTCCAGCATCGCCCGCACGATTTCCTCGCTCATCCTGTCGATCATCGGGTCCTCCCGGCCGGCCGCATGATAGCGCCGGGACCGAGGCCGGTATAGACTGCGGCACATGCAGGTGTTCCCGGACGGGTTCCTGTGGGGCGCGGCCAGCGCCGCCTACCAGGTGGAAGGCTCCCCGCTCGCGGACGGGGCCGGGCCCACGACGTGGCACGAGTTCACGCACCGACGGGGCGCGGTGGTGGACGGCACCAACGGGGACGTGGCCTGCGACCACTACCGCCGGTTTCCGGAGGACATCAAGCTTGCCGCCGGGCTGGGAATCCGCGCTTACCGTTTCTCCGTGGGGTGGGCGCGGATCTTCCCGGAGCCCGGTCGCCTGAACCGCAAGGGACTGGACTTCTACCAGCGCCTCGTAGACTGCATCCTGGAGGCTGGGCTCCAGCCCTGGCTCACGATCATGCACCTGGAGGAGCCGCTGTGGCTTGCGCGCGCAGGGGGATTCATCCGCCGGGAGGCTGCAGATCGCCTTGCGGAGCTCGGAGTGGTGCTCCTGCGAGCTCTGGGTGACCGGGTGAAGAACTGGATCACCGTCAACGAGCCCACCATCCACGCCGTGTGCGGGTACTTCCTGGGGGAGTTTCCTCCGGGCCGGCGCTTCGCCTTGCGAGGCCTGTTCCACTGTCTTCACCACCTGCTTCTCGGGCACGCCCGCCTGTGCGAGGCCTGGGAGGCGGAGGGGCGGCAGGGTTCAATCGGGATGGCGCACCACTCCCTCTGGACGTCCCCGGCCGATCCGGCGCGGGACCGGGACGTGGAGGCGGCCGCGTTCATGGATGACGTGGCCAACCGCACCGTGCTGGACACGATGTTCCGGGGCGCCTATCCGCAGCGGGTGCTCCGTCGCCTGCGCCGCTTCTTTCCGCGGGACTTCGAGAGGGACTTGCCGGGCATGCGAAATCCAGGCACCTACGTCGGCCTCAACTACTACACGCGCATCCGCTACCGGTGGTCACCCTGGGTGCCGTTTTCTCATGCGGTGGAGCACATCCCGGCCGGCGTACCTCGAAGCGCCATGTGGGAGATCCATCCCGAGGGTATCTACGCTTCCCTCCTGAGAATGAAGACCGAGTACGGCAATCCCCCGTCCATCATCACGGAAAACGGGTTCCCGTTGCCGGATGCCCCCGGGGTCGATCCCCTGCGGGACACGCCCCGGATCACCTACCTGCGGGATCACATCGCGCAGGTGGGACGGGCAATCGAGGCCGGGGCGGACTGCCGCGGCTATTTCCACTGGAGCCTCACTGACAACTTCGAGTGGAACAAAGGCCTGCAGATGCGCTTCGGGCTGGTCCGCACGGATTTCGACACGCAGAAGCGCAGCCTCAAGGCGAGCGCCGACTGGTACCGGGACGTTGTGCGCTCCAACCGGATAGACGCCGGAACCTGACCCGGGCCGCGCCCGCCCCTTCCCCACGCGCGCCAGAGAGATTTCGCGATTTTTTTCCCGAAATAGCTTGCAATCTCTGAATATCGTGATATAGTGATATCTTAGAAATCCTATTCAGACGGAGAGGGACATGAAGCAAAGCTTGGCGGAGGCACGCCCGCGCGCGGTCTACCTGGCGGACGTGCTGAAAGCGCTCGCCCACCCGGCGCGGCTGCGGATCGTGGCGGCGTTGTGTGAAGGCAGCCAGAGCGTCACCGAGCTTTCCCGCCGGCTGGGACTGCGGCAGGCGGTGGCGTCCCAGCAGCTTCGCATCCTGCGCATGAGCGGGCTGGTGGCCGCCGAGCGCGGTGGCGGCTTTGCCACCTACAGCCTGGCCCAGCCGCGCCTGCGCCAGCTCGTGGACTGCCTGGAGGGATGTCATTCGGAAACAGCGGGCGCCGGAGGCGCCCGTACAGACGGACGCACGGGAAGGAGAGCGGTATGAGCGTGGACGTTGACAAGGCAATGGCAGACCTGAGGTCGAAGGTGGAGTCGATGCCGGGCGCGGAGAACAAGCTGACCATGGTCGTGATGTCGGGAGAGCTGGACAAGCACCTGGCCGCCATGATCATCGCCACGGGGGCGGCCGCCATGGGCATGAAGGTCATCCTGTTCTTCACGTTCTGGGGCACCGCCGCGCTGCGGGCGGCGGACAAGAAGGGTCGTGGCAAGAACTTCATGGGGAAGATGTTCGGTATGATGCTTCCCAAGGGCCGCAACAAGCTCGTGCTGTCCAAGATGAACATGGCCGGCATGGGCACCGCCATGCTGAAGGGCCTGATGAAGAAGAAGAACGTTGCCAGCCTGGACCAGCTCTACGAGGTGGCGGCGCAGCTTGCCGTGAAGATCTACATCTGCGAGATGTCCATGGACCTCATGGGCATGAAGAAGGAAGAGATGATCGACTATCCGGACCTGGAGGTCTGCGGCGTGGCCACCATGCTGTCCCACGCCAAGGAGTCCGCCATCCAGTTCTTCATCTAGACGCCGCCGACGCGGCGCAGACAAGGAGCATCGTATGCCTGACTACACCGTATCCAAGACGCTCGACTACAAGGGACTTGCCTGCCCGATGCCCGTGGTCAAGATCAGCCAGCAGATCGGCACGGTGGCCGTGGGAGACGTGATCGAGGTCCATACCACCGACCCCGGGTCCCTCTCGGATTTCCCGGCGTGGGCCAAGACGACGGGCCATGCCATCCTGGAGACCCGGCAGGAACCGGGCCTCATCAAGATCTTCGTGAAACGCCAGAAGTAGGCGCGCCATGGCAGCAGGTGCAGACGCGGTCACGGCGGCTTCCGCGGCCGCCGGCGCCGCCGCGGCGAGCGCGGTGGATGCCACGAGCTCGGCGTCCCAGGCTGTCCCCACGGGCTTCGCGCTCGTGGTGGACCGCATCGACTACCTCATCATGGTGCCGCTGGTCTACGCGGCCCTGCTCGCCCTGGTGGTGGGCGTCGTCTGGAGGCTCGTCGTGATCTTCCGATCACCGCCGCCTCCGTACGCCCTCCGCCTGTACCCCGCGGCGCGCCGCCCCGGCCTCGCGGCGCTGGGAGAGACGTTCAGCATGCCGCAGGTCCGCCGGCATGCGCCGCTGCTCTGGGTGTTCCTCGCGCTGTACCACGTGGCGTTCGTGTTCCTCATCCTGGGCCACCTGGACCTGTTCCCGCACATCCGCATCATGCCGGCCGGCTCGCGGCACATGATAGGCGCCGGTGCGGTAGGCGTGGCCGTGACGGTGCCCGTGATCTACTTCCTGCTGCGCCGGCTGCGCTCTCCCCTGCGGGAGATCTCCACGCCGGCAGACTTCCTGCTCCTGTTGCTTCTGCTGTTCCTGTTCCTGTTCGGAGACATGATGAGCTGGGGCAATTCCTGGAGCGCCCACGGGTTCGTGATGACCAAGGCGGACTTCACGAAGTACTTCGACGGCCTGGCGCGCTTCACGTTTGCCAACCCGCGCGCCGTGCTGCCGGGAGCGCACTACCACTTCGCCGTGATCCACGTGCTGCTGGCGGAGACGTTCTTCGTGGTCCTGCCGTTCTCCAAGATCATGCACACGTTCCTCAGCTTCCCCATCAACCTGCTGAGGAGGAGATAACATGGACGCCGTCACCCGCACGAAGCTGAAGGAGCTGTTCGAGACCCGGCTGCACTCCGCCATGCGCCTGTACCTGGAAACCTGCGCGCGCTGCGGGGTCTGCGTGCAGGCCTGCCACGTGTACGCCTCCATGCCCCAGGCCCGCTACACCGCGGTGGGACGGGCGGAGGTGGTGCGCAAGATATTCAAGAGATACTTCCGGATGCAGGGCCGTGTTGCGCCGTGGCTCGGCGAGGTGCTCCCCATGGATGACGCCACCATGGAGCAGGTCTCCGACGCGGCGTGGAGCTGCACGGGCTGCCGCCGGTGCATGACCTACTGCCCGTTCGGCATCGACACGCAGATGCTGATGTCCGTTGCCAAGGCGCTTCTCATCGGCGCCGACAAGGAGCCGAAGCTCCTCACCATGCTCTCCGACATGTCCATCGCCAAGGGGGAGAGCGTGGAGGAGACGCGCGGGGCCTTCACGCAGGCGGTATCCGACCTGGCGCCGGAGATCCGGGCGCTGTGGCCGCACTCGAAGGACCCCGTGGTGACCGTGGACGCGGACGGCGCCGACGTACTGTACGTGGCCCTGGCCGGCAAGCATTCCATCATCCCGGCCGCGGCCATCATGAACGCCGCCGGCGAGAAATGGACGCTCAGCACCTTTGAGGCGGTGAACTTCAGCGCCTTCCTGGGGGACTCGAAGAAGATGCAGCTCATCGCGCGCCGGATCCACGATGAGGCCGTGCGCCTGAAGGTGAAGGAAGTGGCCATCGTGGAGTGCGGCACCGCGTTCCGCGCCATGAAGTTCATGACCGGCGCGCACCCGTTCCGCGTGGTGGCGTTCGTGGAGCTGATCGACCGCTACCTCACGCAAGGCCGTATCCAACTGAAGCCGGGCACTCTTACGGGACGGCTCACCTACCACGATCCCTGCCAGATCGCCAGGAACGGCGGCGTGATCGAGGAGCCGCGCCACGTCATCGGCCAGCTCACCTCCGACTTCGTGGAGCTTACGCCCAACCGGGCGGACAACTGGTGCTGCGGCGGCGGTGGCGGACTGGTGGCGCTGGGAGAGAAGGACTTCCGCATGAAGTCGGCGCGCGTGAAGGCGGACCAGATGAAGGCATCCGGCGCCGCCATCATCACCACGGCCTGCGAGAACTGCCACAGCCAGCTCTCCGACCTGAACGAGCACTACGGCCTGGGGATGAAAGTGGAGTTCCTGTCCAAGCTGGTGGCGGAAGCGCTGGTCACCTGAGCGCGGACGGCGGCGCGAGCGCGCATGGCGGCGGCTCGTCCCTACGCGTGCCCGGCCCGCGCGGCCCGGGCAAGCTCGTCCAGAGCCTCCGGTCGGAGCCTTGAGAGATCTCCCCGGACCGGGTGCACGGCTCGGACAAGGAGCCGGTCCAGGAACGAAAGCCGGCTGAACCGGATCTGGCCCCCGGGAAGAACGCTGCTGAACGCGTGCGCCAGCAGCCAGTCCGGGAACGCGGTCCGCATCTCCATCTCCGCGGACTCCCCGGTGAACAGGCAGCAGAGGAAGATGCCTACGCGCGTGCCGAGCAGGGGCTGGCGGTTTCTCTCGCAGAACGACACCACCTGCCGCTGGATCTTTCCCGCGTAGATCGATCCTCCGATCAGGACCACGTCCGAGCCGGCGAGAGCGGGCCAGCGGTCGCGCGCAAGATCCACGAGCGTCGTGTCCCCTCCCACCTTCTGGGCCAGCACTCCGGCGCAGTCCGCCGTGGTCCCGTAGCGCGAGCAGTAGCAGATCAGCGTTTTCATCGGGTGCCCTCCCCCGGGCCCGTGGCCGCGCCGGCGTCGCGCCCGGCCTCCGCCAGGCTCATGCGAACGTGGTAGAGACGGTTTCTCAGGTAGAGCACGATGTCGATGCCGACCATGAGCGCGTTCAGTCCGTACAGGAAGATCACCAGGTCGTAGCGGAAGATGATCTTGTGCAGGATCCCGGCCACGTACCCGACGAACACGATGACCAGGAAGAACAGGCTCTTGCCAGCCACGGCCCGGGTGCGAAGCGACTTGTAGATCGATACCGGCCAGGCGGCGCCGAAACAGACGAGCATCGCGATCTCGAACACGCTCACAGGCCCACCTCCTCCAGGGCCTCCACCAGGGAGGCGGCGGCCTTGGACTGTCGCAAACGGACCAGGGATCCCAGCGCCTGCTCCAGCTCCGGTTCCCAGCCGACCACGCCGACCAGCGGGACCCCGAAGCGCCGGGCCATCTCGCGGACGGATGCCTCGTCCCCTCGCACCATGTTCGCGATCACGCCGCGGACCGGGACCTTCATCTCCGCCAGGAAGGCCAACAGGCGCTCCACCACCAGCGTGGAGGCCGCGGATGGTGTGGACACCACGAGAGCCTCCAGCCGGGGCACCAGCCGCGCGAGGTCCAGGACCTCTTCCCCTATGCCGGGGGGCATGTCGATGAGAAGCACATCCCGGTCCCCCCACTGCGTGACGGCCATCAGCTCCAGGATCGCGTCCGTTATCTCCGGTCCCCGGAGCGCGAGCGCCCGGTTGCCCGCGAACATTGCGGCGCTGACCAGGCCCAGGTTGTCGCCAACAGCGGCCGGCAGGATTCCCTTGTCCTCTTCCGGAAGGCCTGGGGCGGCGCCCAGAAACAGGTGCGCCGTGCTTCCCTGCAGGTCGAGGTCCAGGATTCCCACCCGTCGGCCGCGGGCGGCCAGCGCGGCCCCGGCCGCGGTGGTGCAGAGCGTTTTTCCCACTCCCCCCTTGGCGGAGCAGACGGCCACCACCCTGGCCACGCCGGCCAGCCGGCGCTGGATCACGGAACCGCGGGGATCGATCATGCGGGGACGCCCTTCACGGAGACGCCGGCCCTTCCGCGCATGAGCCGGAGGCGTCCACGGTGATGCTGATGATCCGGACGCCCCGCCCGGCGGTGACCTGGAAGTCGGGGCTCGCGCACCGGGGACACCTGACGAATGCGTGCGCCGCTTCCGGCAGGAAGTGGATGGCTTCCCGGGACTCGCTGTCCAGCCCCGCCGTTTCTGACAGGCCCCATTCTGTCCCGCAGGCGCCGCAGCGCAGCCGGGCCGGCTCGGTCTCCAGGCGGTAGACAGCCTGGCGGAACGGCCGTTGCTCCCGCAGCGTGTTCAGCGCAAAGGTGAAGATCTCGTGGTCGATGGCCTGCAACTCGCCGACGCTCACCGTCACGCCGCGCAGGCACGCGGGGTTTCGGGTTTCCAGGGCCGACGCGGTAGCTTCTACCACCGCCTCCGCAAGGGCCCATTCATGCATGGAAGTGCGGAATCCCGCCGGGCGACATGCCGCTCTACGGGAGCCGGCTGATGAGGTCCCGCACCCAGGAGTCTGTGACCGTGTAGATGCGACGGTTGCCCTGGATCCGGGAGGCCACGATCTTTTCCCGCTTCAGGACGGCGAGGTGCTGGGAAACGACCGGCTGGGGCTCCCCCACGCAGTGCCACAGGTCAGTCACGCACGGCTCGCTGCTCTCGATGGCGCGCAGGAGCTTCAGCCGCACGGGGTGTCCGCACACCTTCAGCGTACGGGCGATTCTTGGTATGGCCGCCGCCGTGGAAGGGCGCAACGGGGCCAGGGCCGGGGCGACGCTCCGGGAGGTGGGTCGAATTGCCCTGTCAACCTTGTTTTTTTCCATGGTCTTCTGTATGTTCGCCATCGATTCTACCGATCGCGGCGGATTGTTTCAAGGAGACGCCGGATCGCCCGACGCTCATGAGCATGGCCGCTACAGACATGATCTACCTCGACTGGGCCGCGTCGGCCCCGCCGGATGTCCGCGCCGTGGACGTGGCGCGTGACGTGTCTCTGGAGCTCTATGCCAACCCGTCCTCCGTCCACGCGGCCGGTCGTCGCGCGGAGCAGAGACTGGAGGAGGCTCGAGCCCAGCTCGCCGCGGTCCTCGGCGTGGGGCCGGGGGAGGTGGTGTTCACCTCCGGCGGCACGGAATCCAACACGTCGCTCCTGCTTTCCCTGCTCGACCGCCACCGCCTGGGCGGCGCGGAGCGGCAAAAGATGCGCATCGTCACCACGCAGATCGAGCACGCATCCATCTATGAAGAGGCGCGCCTCCTCCAGGGGCACGGGATCACCTGCGAGCTGGTGCGGCCGCGCGCGGACGGGACCGTGGACCCGGAGGCCGTGGCCCGCGCCGTGGACCCGCAGACCGTCCTCGTGTCCGTGATGCTCGTCAACAACGAGACCGGCGCTGTCCAGGACGTGGGTGCCGTGGCCCGCGCGGTCCGTGAAGCCTCCCGCGGCGGCCGGCGCGTGATCGTCCACACGGATGCCGTCCAGGCCCTGGGCAAGATCCCGTTCTCCCTGAGGGAAATGGACGTGGATGCGGCCTCGTTCAGCGGGCACAAGATCGGCGCGCCCCGGGGAATCGGGGCCCTGTACCTGCGTGACGGCGTCTCTCCCGGGTTTCTGGGCGTGGGCGGGGGGCAGGAGAAAGGCCGGCGCGCCGGCACCGAGAACCTTGCCGGCATCTGCGCCATGGCCGCCGCCGCGGAGATGCGCCAGCAGGCCCTGGAGCAGAACCTTCGGGAGGCGAGCAGCAAGGCGGCGCGGCTCATCGAGGGGATCCGCGCGCTGCCGGGCGCGTGGACGGTTCCCGTGACCCGGGACGCGCAGGATGCCGCGCGCTGGTCCCCGTGGATCGTCTCCGCCGTGTTCCCCCCGCTTCCCGCCGAGGTTGTGGTGCGCACCGCGGAGGAGAATGGCTTCTGCATCTCCACGGGTGCCGCCTGCTCCTCCAAGAAGAAGGACCGCACGCGCGTTCCCGAGAGCATGGGGCTTCCCCCGGAGACCGCGCGGTGCGCCGTGCGCATTTCCCTCGGGCCGTCCACGACCATGGATCAGGTGGACGCCTTCGTGGCGTTCCTCTCCCGCTGCCTGCCGCCGCTGCTGGAAATGGCAAGAGGACGACGGTGAGCCAGATCCTCTTCCTGGTGAAGTACGGAGAGATCGCCCTGAAGCGGGGAAACCGCGGGGCGTTCATGAAGCGCCTGAAGGACTCGATCCGGGAACGCCTGCCAGGCCGCCAAGTGGACGTGTATGACACGTTCCAGCGCGTGTTCGTGCGCTGTGACGAGCAGGACCGGGAGGGCGTGTCCGGGGCGCTGTCCCGCACCTTCGGCGTTGTCTCCTTCTGCGAGACCCTTCGCGTTCCCGCGGAGATCTCCGCGGTGGAACGCGCCGCCGAGGAGCTGGCCGGGAGCTTCCAGGCCGCGGGTCCGCGCTTCAAAGCGGAGGTGCGACGCGCCGAGAAGACGTTCCCGCTCACCTCCTACGAGATTGCCTGCCGCGTCGGAGACGTGATCCTCTCCGCGTTCCCGGACCTGAAGGTGGACGTCCACCAGCCGGACTGGGTGATCACGATCGAGATGCGGGAATATGCCTACCTGTACGGGCCCTCGGTTCGGGGCCCGAGCGGCCTGCCCGGCGGCAGCTCGGGCCGGGGCCTGCTCCTGCTGTCCGGCGGCATCGACTCACCGGTGGCCGGCTGGATGATGGCAAAGAGAGGCCTGGCGCTGGAGGCGGTGTACTTTCACTCTGCCCCGTTCACCTCGGAGAAGGCGCGGGAGAAAGTGGAGGACCTCGTTCGCACGCTCGCCCCCTGGATCCCCGGTCTTGTGCTGCACGTCGTGCCCTTCACGCCGGTGCTTGCGCGCATCAAGGAACGGTCCGCGGACGAGGAGGTGACGCTTCTCCTGCGGGCCTGCATGATGAGGTTCGCTACTCTCATGGCGTACCAGCGCCGGGCCCTCTGCCTTGTGACGGGAGAAAGCCTGGGGCAGGTTGCCAGCCAGACAGTGGAAAGCATGGGGTTCACCGGTTCCTTCACGGACCTGCCCGTCTTCCGGCCGCTGGTGGGAATGAACAAGGATGAGATCATCTCCGTGGCGGAGAAGCTCCGCACGTTCGACATCTCCAACCGGCCGTACGCGGACTGCTGCACGCTGTTCGCGCCGGAGCACCCGCTGGTCCACCCGGACGCGGTGAAGATGAGGCGCTCCTACGAGAGGCTGGAGGTCGAACCGCTTCTGGAGGAAGCGCTGAAGCAGGCGGAGACGGCGGCGCTCTGAGGCCCGCCGCCGCGGCAGGGACGGGCTCGGCCCGAGAATGCGTCCCGGGTCAGGACGCCTTGGTCTTTTCCTTGGAGCCCTCGGAAGCGCTCGGTTTGGCGGTTTCCTTGGCGCTTTCCTTGGGGGCAGACTCCGACTTCTTCTCCTTGGAACCGCCGTTTCCGCCGGTGAGCGCGGAGCTCTTCTTGTAGTCCGTCGTGTAGAACCCGCTTCCCTTGAAGATCACGCCCATGCCGCCGTTGATGACGCGCTTGGCTGCTGCCTTGCACTTGATGCAGCGCGTGAGCGGCTCGTCCTTGATGCTCTGAAACGCCTCGAAGGTGTGACCGTTGGTGCATCTGTATTCGTACGTGGGCATTTCACAGGACTCCTGATTGCTTCTGACGGGGACTCTACGTGCCAAATATAGCGAAAACGCCACTGGCTGACAACTGGCGCCTTTCGCAGACGGCGAAACGCCTACATGCCGGGAGTGGCGCGAACCGGTATCCCACTCCTGGCAAGGTGCCCCTTGATGCCGCCCACGGTCCACTCGCCATAGTGCACCATGGAGGCGACAAGCGCCGCGTCTGCCCCCGCTTCCTTGAACACGCTCACCAGGTGCTCTGGCTTGCCCGCGCCGCCAGAGGCCACGACCGGCACTCCCACGGAGCGCGAGATCAGGCCGGTGATGGTGAGCTCGTAGCCGTCCTTCGTGCCGTCCGCGTCTATCGAGTTGAGCACGATCTCGCCGGCGCCGAGGCGTTCCGCCTTGTGCGCCCATTCCAGCGCGTCCAGGCCCGTCCGGACCCGTCCGCCGTCGATGACCACTTCGTACCCGCACGGCATGCCGGCGGTGCGCGCCACGTCCATTCCCAGCACCACGCACTGCGTGCCGTACAACCGTGCGCCGGCCGTGATGATCTCGGGGTTGCGGACCGCGGCGGAGTTCACGCTCACCTTCTCCGCCCCGGCCAGCAGCACTTCCCGCATCTCCTCCACGGTGGAGATGCCGCCGCCCACGGAGAACGGGATGAACACGTTCTCCGCCACCTTGCGCACCGTGTCGATGCGGATGGCGCGGCGCTCCGCGGAGGCGGTGATGTCGTAGAAGACCAGCTCGTCCACGCCCTGTTCGTAGTAGGCCAGCGCCATGGCCACCGGATCCCCGACGTCCACGTTCTCCTTGAACCGGATCCCCTTGGTGGTGCGTCCGTCCTTCACGTCCAGGCAGACGATGAGGCGTTTCTCAAGCACGGACGGCTCCCGCGCCGGCCTTTCGCGGGGACAGGCGCCCGTCCCATGCCAGGAAGTTGGACAGGAGCTTCAGTCCGAAGTGGCCGGACTTCTCCACGTGGCACTGGAACGTCACGAGGTTGTCCCGCGCGATGCAGGTGGCAAACGGCGCTCCATAATCGGCCTCCGCGGCGATGAGCGCGGCATCCGTCGGAACCGGGTAGTAGGAGTGCACGAAATAGAACCTCGTCTCCTGCGGTATCCCTTCGAACACCGGGTGCGGCCGGAGGAAGCGCACGGCGTTCCAGCCCATGTGCGGAACCTTCAGCCCGGGCGCGGGAGCGAAGCGGCGCACGACCCCCGGCACGATGCCCAAACAGGGAGTGTCCCTCTCCTCGGAGTAATCGAAGACCACCTGGCACCCGATGCAGATGCCCAGCATCTTGTTCCCCGAGGCGGCGTATTCCTTCAGCGCCTGGCCCATGCCCGTGCGGTTCAGCACGTCCATGGAAGCCCGGGCCTCCCCCACTCCCGGGAAGATCACGCTTCGCGCGTGGCGCACGTCATCCGGCTCCCGGGTCAGCCGGTACGGCGCGCCGAGGTAGCGCAGGGCGTTCTCCACGCTCTTGAGGTTTCCGGCCTCGTAGTCGATGACGATCGTGGGGTCGGTCATGGGGAACCTTCCGGGGCAGGCGCGGCGGGCGCATCGGCGCCGGGCTCGCCGCCCGAGTCCGATCCGGGAGCCGGCGCCGACGGCTTCCCGAGGTCCCTCAGGAACGAAAGAAAGAGCGGGATGATCTCATCGTCAGTGACGTGGAACCCGGCGATCTTCACCTGCATGCCCACGGCGCTCACGGTGACCGGCTTCAGGCGCTCGGCCAGCTCGGGGACCTGCTGGGACCGCATCCAGGCAACCAGACCTATCCTCACGGCAAGGGCCACCACCCGCGCCTTCTGTTCCGTGCTCGTGTTCACCGTGCCGGAGATGTCGTAGCCGCCCTTCGTCTTTGCCGCGCTCATCCAGACTTCCTGGATGGGCATGCTCATGCCCTTCTGGGCGGCGCTCTCCGTCACGTTGCCGGGCAGCTCGGGCATGTACAGGACGAAGTCCGCGCTCTTCATGTCCTGGGCCGCGTCCGGCGGGATGGTAAGGGCCACCGGCGACTGCCACCGGGACAACAGCCCGTCCACGTCCCCGTTGGACACCAGCAGGATGTTGTCCTGCGGAATGCCCATCTGCAGGCCCGCCTTGCTCCACTGCCAGTACTTCCCGTGGCTCACGGAGGCTTCCTTCCAGTCCTTGCTGCCGCGAAGCCGCATGGAGATGATGCCGGAGGGGTAG
>DASRZR010000443.1:0-11897 GCA_035686185.1 Spirochaetia bacterium
CGAGCAGACCAGGAGCAGGACCGCCGGGAGACGCATTCAGCCTCCTGCGATCATCTTCACGATCGTGTTCTTCAGGGTGTCGATCTCCTTGTCCACCTCGCCCGGTTCGGCAAGCGCAGCGGAGAAGAGGACACCAATGACGGTGACGCGGATGAGGAAGCGGCGCTGGGCAGGGTCAGCCGCCAGCCGGGGGGCTCCCTCGGGCCGGTCCGCGAACATGCGCTCCAGCAGCCGGCACAGCTCCAGCAGGCTGTGCTGGAGGATCTTCATCTGCGAGGATTCGAACAGCATGCCGCGCAGCAGCGGCAGGGAGTCCTTCAGGTTGCGGAAGCCCACGTCAACGACACGCAGGACGCGGACACTGGCGCTCTCCTTCGATTCGGCAATCTCCCGGATCTGGGCCAGGAAGCGGTTCCAGCCTTCCTGCGCCGTGGCGCGGAACAGGTCGCGCTTGTCGCTGAAGTAGGTGTAGATCGTGCCGGAGGAAATGCCGGCGCGCTCCGCGATGTCCTTGATGACCGTGGCCTCGAAGCCGATCTCGCCGAACACCTTGAAGGCGGCATCGATGATCTGTGACGGCTTGTCCTTGTCTCTGGTCCTTGCCATTGCTCCTGCTTTCCGTTGCCCGTCCGGCCTCAAGGGGGCACTTTGGTTGAATATTGACTGAAGGTTCAATCAACATACAGCACTCCGGCCAAAGCTTCAAGCCAGCGCCAGATATCGACCACGACGCAGCGTCGGTGAGGTTATTTTGTAGCCATCGTGAGGCTGTGGTCGCTGCATCCGCGCTACCTGGATTCGAAAGGGCTCGTCGCGCTCTGGCGGGAGGGCCTGCTTGCGCAGGCCGTGCTGGAAGGGAAGACCCGGGGTTACCGGAGTCATCCGCAGCTCACGCGGTTTCGAGACTCGCGGCAGCCGGTGGCCTCTGTACAGCGCTATCTCCGGCACGTGCTCCGGGAAGCTGTGCGCCGCGGCTACGGCTTCGACCGGCAGAAGATCGGCCACGCGCCGGGCAGGCCCGTGCTGAAGGTGTCCCGTGGTCAGCTTCAGTACGAGCTTGCCCACCTGAAGGCCAAGCTGCGAACCCGGGACCCGGCGACGTACCGCGCGCTGCGCGGCGTCACGGTGCCCCAGCCGCATCCGCTGTTCGTGGTCGTGCCGGGAGGCGTGGAGACCTGGGAGAAGGTCCGCGGGTCATGAACAAGCAGAGGCTGGAGGCGTTCTCCGACGGCGTGTTTGCCATCGCGATCACGCTGCTGATCCTTACGATCCACGTGCCCGAGGTCTCCCCGGATGCGCTGGGCCGCGCCCTGCTGCAGCAGCTTCCGCAGGTGGCCACGTACGTCCTGAGCTTCTTCGTGGTGGCGCTGTACTGGCTGGCGCACCACCGCATGTCGCACGTGGTGAAGCAGGTGGACGGCACGTTCGTGTGGCTCAACATGCTGTGGCTGCTGTTCGTGAGCGTGCTCCCGTTCCCCGCCGCCCTGCTGGCGCGCTATCCCCTGCAGGTGATACCGATTGCCGTCTACGGCTTCGACCTGATCCTGGTGAACGTCACCGGCCTCCTCATCACGCTGTACCTGAAGTTTCACCGAACGCTCACGCACGCGCCGATCGGCGCCCACGGGCTACGGTCGGTGATCCCGGCCTACATCTGGACAAACGGCCTGTACCTTCTTGCCATTGCGCTGGGGTGGGTGCTGCCGTGGGCCAGCTACGTCATCTTTGCCGGGGTCCTCGTTGCGGTGGCCGTTCGGTATTCGAAGATCCTCTACCCGTTCCACGAAGGAGCCCTGAGTCATGGTTGACCGGGAATCTGTGCGGCGCAACCGGGACCGCCAGGTCCAGCGGCTCCTGGACCTGGGGTTCAGCCGGCTGCTTGGCGTGTCGGACCGGGACTACGCCCGGCGTTTCCCGCCGACGGAGTCGATTCGGGTTCCGTCAGACAGCCGCTTCGACCGGCTGGTGGCCGTTGAGGCGTCACTTGCCCTGGAGGATCAGCATCGTGCCGCGGGCATCAAGGAGGCGATGCGCTCTTCGCGCCTCGTGACCGCCGGGCCACGGCCCGCTCGGCCGTATTTCATCTGGGTCTGCGACAGCCGGCAGTGGTCAGGAGCGTCCCTGGTGGATTCCCGCGCCCAGTTGTCGGACACGGAAACCGGCTGCTCCCAGCTGGAGGTGACCTCCGCGTTCCTCCAGCACCCCGAGCTGTTCCGTGGACGGGGCCTCGATTCGGAGCTGACCGTGGACGGGGACCGGCCCGACTACCATTCCACGCTCGTTTGGGTCCAGGATCCGCCGGAGCTGGCGCTGCATCACCGTGCGGACCGGACCGCGGGCCTGGGCATGCTCGTGCGAAGCACTTCGCGAACGGAGGCTGAGTAGGATGGAGGCGATGAGCCCGGCAGTGTGGACGGTACGGCGGCTTTCCTCTGCAACGCCGTCGCAGGTGGGGGAGCTCGCCGATGTGCTGATTGACTGCGTGGAGGGCGGGGCTTCGGTGAGCTTCATGCTTCCGCTCACCCGGGAGCGCGCCGTGCAGTTCTGGCAGAAGGTAGCCGCGGAGGCGGCGGCCGGGGAACGGATCCTCATCGTGGCCGAGGATGCCGGCGGGATCTGCGGCACAGTCCAGCTCATCCTTTCCCTTCCCGAGAACCAGCCGCACCGGGCGGAGGTGGCAAAGATGCTCGTGCACCGCCGGATGCGCCGGCAGGGGGTCGGCGCCGCGCTGATGCGCGCCGCCGAAGAGGAGGCCCGGGCAAGCGGCCGGACGCTGCTCGTGCTGGACACCGTCACGGACGGCGACGGTGCCCGCCTGTACGAGAAGCTGGGCTGGGTCCGCGTCGGCGAGGTTCCCCGGTTTGCGCTCTTCCCCCGGGGCGGTTTCTGCGGTACGACGTTCTACTATCGCGACTTGGCGTAACGGGGAGGTGACCGGCATGGTGCGTGTGCTCCTGGTGGGGCTCGGAGGGGCGGTTGGTTCGGTGCTGCGCTACCTCCTGGGCGGGCTTTCCCAGGGGATCTTTCAGACGTCCCGGTTCCCCATCGGGACGCTCCTCATCAACCTGACCGGGTGCTTCGTCATCGGCCTGCTTTCCCAGCTTGCGGAATCCCAGGGAGCGTTCACGGAGCTCACCCGCGCATTCGTGTTTGTCGGGATCCTCGGCGGCTACACCACGTTTTCCACGTTCAGCAACGAATCTCTGAACCTGTTCCGCGCCGGGGACGTCCTGCTCGGAGTCATCAACGTCGTCGTCCAGGCGCTGGGCGGTCTTGGCCTGGCCTGGGCGGGGAGAATCTGCGGACAGCTCGTCTGGAGGTGACCATGGACCTGCCCCAGGAAGGATGCCTGCTTCGGATCTTCATCGGGGAGAGCGACCGCCACGAGGGCAAGCCCCTGTACGAATGGATCGTGCAGAAGGCGCGGGAGGCTCACCTCGCCGGCGCCACGGTGCTCCGTGGCATGATGGGATTCGGCGCGCACAGCCGGCTGCACACGTTCAAGATCGAGCGTCTCTCCGAGGACCTTCCGATCATCATCGAGATCGTGGACGTACGGGCCCGGCTGGAGGAGTTCCTCGCGCTGGTGGACCCGGTGATCGTGGAAGGGCTGGCCACGCTGGAGAAGGCCCACGTCCATTTCTACCGGTCCGGTGGCGGCCGCGTCGAGCTGGAGTGACCCTTCGGGCGGGACGGGATTGGTCCTGTCGGGTATAGTGCGGGTGAGTCTCTGACACAAAGGAGTCACCGGATGGCCGATCACCGACGGTTCATGGAAGAACTGCGCCGGGCGTGGCGGGACGAGAAGGCGGCGTCACTGACGTACGCGGCCGCCGCGGAGAAGGAGACCGACGCGCGCCGGCGCGACATCTTCCTGCGCATGGCCGCGGAGGAACAGAAGCACGCGGAGCGCTGGGAACGGCGGCTCACGGAGCTTGGCGATGCACCCGGGGACTACGTGGAGACGACCGCGGAGCTGCAGAAGCGCCGCGACCTCGTGGCAAAGGACCCGGTGACCATTGCCGCCACCATGGCGGCCGCGGAGAGCAGCGCGGATGGCGGCTACGAGGTGCTGGCGTCCCTGGCGCCTACGGACCAGGACCGCGCCGCCTTCCAGGATGCCGGCCGGGCCGAACGCTCCCATGACCGCGTGCTGAAGGACATGGCCGCCCGGGCCCAGCACCCGCGCAGCGTGCTGGACTCCATCCTGGGTCGCGAGCGGCACGTGAGCGGCGGCGGGTGGATCGGGCAGGCCGTCTACGGGATCAACGATGGCCTCGGCGCCGCCTTCGGAGTCGTGAGCGGCGTGGCGGGCGCCACGCACGTGAACAGCGCGTTCGTCCTGCTGAGCGGGTTCGCCTCCATGATCGCCTCCGCCCTTTCCATGGGAAGCGGCGCCTACCTCGCCACGAAGTCGGAGAAGGAGGTGCACGAGGCGGAGCTGGAGAAGGAGCGCCGGGAGATCGCCGACCACCCCGAGGAGGAGATGCAGGAGCTCTCCCTGTTCTATCAGCTCAAAGGCTTCACGGAGGCGGAAGCGGACGCCATGGCGCGGCGCATGGCGGAGAACCCCGCGGAGATGCTCAAAACCCTGGCGCACGAGGAGCTGGGCCTTTCCGAGAAATCGTTCGCCAATCCCTGGCCGGCGGCCGGCAGCGCCACCGTTGCCACGGCAATCGGCGCGGCGGTGCCGGTGCTCCCCTACGTGTTCACCGGCGGGATGACGGCGCTCGTGATCTCCTTCGTGATCAGCACACTGGCGCACTTCGGCGTGGGCGCCGCCAAGGTCGTGGTCACCGGCCGCACGTGGTGGAAGAGCGGCCTGGAGATGATGGTGATAGGGCTGGCGGAAGCCGCCATCACGTACGGCATCGGGCTCCTGGTGGCCCCGGCCCTGGGAAGCATCTAGGCGCGGAAAGGAAGGCAGGGAATGAAGGATTCTCGCGGTCTGGGCGAAAAGGTGAAGACGGTGCGCGAATCGCGCAGCATGAGCGCCGCGCAGCTTGCGGAACGGGCGGACCTTGCGCCGGACCTCGTGGCGCAGATCGAGTCCGGGGCGATGATCCCGTCCCTCAGCCCGCTCATCCGAATCGCGCGGGCCCTGGGCGTGAGGCTCGGGACATTCCTGGATGACCAGGAGCACGTGGGACCGGTGGTTTCCCGGGCGGGAACCCATGAGCACGTGGTCCGCTTCTCCGGCCGGGAGCGGCCGACGGGCAGCGACCTTGACTTCTTCTCCCTGGCCGCGAACAAGGCCGGCCGGCACATGGAGCCGTTCCTCATCGACATCCATCCGCTCTCCGCGGAAGGGCCGCGCCTGTCCACCCACGAGGGGGAGGAGTTCCTGTTCGTGCTCTCCGGGGAGGTCGAGGTGCTCTACGGCAAGGACACCTTCCGGCTGCAGACCGGTGACAGCCTGTACTACGACAGCATCGTGCCGCACCACGTGCACAGCGCGGGCAAGCTGGAGGCCAAGGTGGTGGCCGTGGTGTACGCGCCATAGCCAGGGAGGGCGCGGCCGAGCGAGGCCACGGACGGCCGTGAGCGAGGCCGTAGCCGGGGAGGGCGCGCCCGCAGCCTCTTCCCCCTTACGCGGGCGGCCGGAAGCGCCGCTCGCGAAGCCACGCGCGGAGGAGGAACTCGTTGTACGCGTTCTCCGTTCCTCGCGATCGTTCGACGTGAAGGACCAGACGCCCGATGAGGCGCTGGTGGCGGACCGCCAGCCGCGGCCATGCCCGCCGCAGTTGCTTCTCTCCGTACTCTGTCCTTCCCTCCAGGAAAGCGAGCACGCCGGAGATGGCGACGGGAAGCGCCGCCGGCGTGCCTCCCAGGCACTGGTCTATTGCCCGGCGCCCCCGGCGGTAGTCTCCGATGGCGAGCGCGGCGACGGCGGCCCGCAGGGCGAGTGGACGGCTGCGGGGATTGGCACTCAGCGCCGCTTCCATGCGAGCCATCTGCTCGGAGCTGCGGGCAAGGGAGAGCGGAAGGAACGGAGAACGGCGCCGCAGCCAGGCCAGCAGTCCCACGGAGCCGGCAAAGAAGAAGAGGTCGCCCAGCAGCGACCACTGCCCCACGACGCCGATCAGGAGGTTGGACACGCCGTGGAGCAGGGCCGCCGGGTACACGCTCAGGAAGAGAACCGCGTAGTCACGCGGGGAGCGGCGCGGGTTGCCGAGGACCAGCGCCGCGTACGCGAACCCCCAGACCGCCGCGAGGCTCATGTGCAGGGGGCTGGAGACGATCCCGCGCAGGGCGGTGACCTCGACGCCGAGATCGAGGCCGTACATCACGTTCTCCACCAGCGAGAACGACAGGGCCACCGCGGCGGCGTGCAGGATCGCATCCATCGGTTCGTGGGCCGGTTTCCGCCAGGCCATGACGAGGAGGAACACCAGGAACTTGGACAGCTCCTCGGCAGGACCGACGACGAGGAGCTGGAACGCCGCCTGCTGAAGCGCCGGTGAGCCGGCATTCCACAACGCGTCCGGCGCAACGGTGTACAGCAGCAGGGCGGCGGGGACGCTTGCAAATCCCACCACGAGGGATATCAGCAGTTCCCGCGCGCTTCCCTTTTCGCGGTGGTGACGGTCCACGAGGAGGAGAATGCCGAACCATCCTGCGCCCGTGACGGCGGCCACGGCCACGCACTCCAGCAGCAGCACCGCCGCATAAGGTCGCCAGAGCACAGGGGGAAGGCAAGGGCAGACATTCTCAAGGAGCCGTCTTTCCTGCTATGATCGATCGCCACCCCAAAACCCGACTCGAAGTGAGGAAGTCGCGATGGAAGACATCCGCCAGACGCTGGGACAGGTCCTGGAGCGCCAGGTTGCTCTGTATCCGGACAAGGACTTCATCGTGCTGCCGGACCGCGCCCTGAGGTTCACCTACGCGGACTTCGACGCCCGGGTGAATGCGCTGGCGCGCGGGCTGCTCGCCATCGGCCTCACCAAGGGAGATCACCTGGGCATCTGGGCCACGAACGTTCCGGACTGGCTCACGTTCATGTTCGCCACGGCCAAAATCGGTGTCGTGACGGTTACGGTGAACACCTCCTACCGGACACACGAGCTGGAATACCTTGTGAAGCAGTCCGACATGAAGGCCTTGTGCCTCATCAACGGCTTCAAGGACTCCGACTACGTGGCCATGGTGAAGGAGCTGATCCCGGAGCTGGAGCAGTGCGAACGCGGGAACCTGCGCTCGGCGTCTTTTCCCCGGCTTCGCTCCGTGATCTTCATGGGTCCCGAGAAGCACCGGGGCATGTATACGACGCCGGAGCTCCTCCTGCTGGGAGCCCACGCCCCCGACGACGAACGCCGGCGGCTGTCAGAGAGCTGCTCCTGCGCGGAGGTGATCAACATGCAGTACACCTCCGGCACCACGGGGTTCCCCAAGGGCGTCATGCTCACGCACCACAACATCCTGAACAACGGCTGGGCCATCGGGGAGCGGCAGAAGTTCACCTCCGCGGAGCGCGTGTGCCTGCCGGTGCCGCTGTTCCACTGCTTCGGGCTCGTGCTGGGCACGATGGCCATCGTCACGCATGGCGCCACGGCGGTCCTCGTGGAGGCCTTCGATCCGCTGCTGGTGCTCGCCTCCGTGCAGAAGGAGAAGTGCACCGCGCTGTACGGCGTCCCCACGATGTTCATCGCGGAGCTGAACCACCCGATGTTCCGGCTGTTCGACCTTTCCAGCCTGCGCACCGGCATCATGGCGGGCTCCCCGTGTCCCGTCGAGATCATGAAGCGCGTCATCGAGGAGATGCACGCCTCGGAGATCACGATTGCCTACGGGCTCACCGAAGGCTCCCCGGTGATGACGCAGACTTCCACGGATGACTCCGTGGACCTCCGAGTCTCCACCGTGGGCCGGGCGCTGCCCAGGATCGAGGTGCGAATCGTGGACCCGTCCACGAACGCAGAGGTCCCGGCCGGCACCCAGGGTGAGGTCGTCTGCCGGGGCTACAACGTGATGAAGGGCTACTACTCCATGCCGGAGGCCACCGCCGCGGCGGTGGATCCCGATGGATGGCTGCACTCCGGGGACCTCGGCACGATGGACACGCAGGGGTACTTCCGCATCACGGGACGGATCAAGGACATGATCATCCGCGGCGGGGAGAACGTGTACCCGCGGGAGATCGAGGAGTTCCTGCTCACCATGAACGGCGTGAAGGACGTTCAGGTGGTGGGCGTGACCAGCCCCCGATATGGAGAGGAGGTCGGCGCGTTCGTCATCTGCAAGGACGGAGCCTGCCTCTCGGAAGAGGACGTGCGTGACTTCTGCCGCGGCAGGATCTCCCGGTTCAAGATCCCGAAGTACGTGTTCTTCGTGGACGCCTACCCGATGACGGCCAGCGGCAAGATCCAGAAGTACAAACTGCGCGAGAACGCGCTCTGCGCGCTCAAGGAACGAGGCATAGCGGTCGTGTAGCGCCGGCGGCTCCCTCGGGTACCGGGCGGCCGCCCGGCCCGCCCTTCCTCACACCTTCAGCACGCCCAGCAGCGCCGTGGTCAGCCACGGCACGTACGTGATGATCAGCACCGAGGCGAGCATTACGAGCTGGAACGGAAGCACGTCGCGGTAGATGCGCACGATCGGTTTTTCGAACCGGTAGGAGGCGAGGAACAGGTTCAGCCCCAGCGGCGGCGTCAGGTATCCCAGCTCGAGGTTTGCCAGGAAGATGATCCCCAGGTGAACGGGGTTGATGCCGTAGGCGGCGCCCAGCGGGGCAATGAGCGGCACCACGATCGTGATGGCCGAGAAGATGTCGATGAAGAACCCCTTGATGATCAGGACGAGGTTCAACAGGAGCAGGAACACTACGGGGGACACCACGTGGGCCCGGAGCCACTGCGTGAGCCCCTGGGGGATCTGGGCGTCCACCACGTAGTAGGAGAACCCGCTCGCCGTGGCGAGGATGATGAGGATGCCTCCGAGAATGACAACGCTCTTCAGGAACACGGCCGGAAGCTGGCGCGCGCGGAGGTCCCGGTGGACGACCACCTCCAGGACCACCGCGTAGAGGACGGCCACCGCCCCGGTCTCTACCAGCGTGGTGATTCCGCGGAGAAACAGCACCAGGATCAGCACGGGAAGCAGGATTTCCCCCAGCGCGGCGCCCAACGCCGGCAGCACCTCGCGGACGTCGAACGCGGTGCGGGGAACCCGGTCCCGGCGCGCGCGCCAGACACCGATGGCCGCAATGCTCGCCACCATGAACGCCCCGGGGAGCAGGCCGCCCACGAACATCTGCTTGATGTTCGTCAGGGACACGACCCCGTAGAGGATCACCGGCAGGCTGGGGGGGAACAGGAGGCCGATGCTCCCCGAGGCCGTGAGCAGGCCGCGGCCGAAGCGCTCGTCGTAGCCACCGTCCTTCAGGATGAACAGGAGCAGCGTTCCCACCGCGATGATCGTCACGCCGGAGGCGCCGGTGAACGTGGTGAGAAATGCGCAGATGAGGATGCTCATCAAGGAGAGCCCGCCCGGCATCCAGCCGAACAGCGCGCGGAACACGCGGACGAGCCGCTCCCCGGATCGGCTCTCCGAGATGATGTAGCCGGCCAGCGTGAACAGCGGGATGGAGGGAATCACGTCCCCGGTCAGCATCGTGTAGGCCTGGTTGGCCGTGGACTCGAGCGCGCCACCGGAATGCAGGAAGAACAGGAGCGCCAGTCCACCTACCAGGACGAAGATCGGTCCGCCCAGGAACACGCTCGCCACCAGCAGCAGGACCAACGGCAGGTGAAGGACGGAGAACGCCGAGGCGAGCGCGTCCCCCACGTGAGTCCCGGAGGCGGCAAGCCACGCCGCGGCGCCCGAGGACGGCGGCAGCAGGGCCTGGCCGGCGGCGGCGAGGGCGTCCCAGCCCAGCGCCAGTCCTGCCAGCACGCCGAGTGCCGCAATGGCGCGCCGCCCCTTGCCGGGCGCGGGGGTGAAGATGAACCTCGCCGCGATGACCAGAAACCCCACCGGCATGACGAGCGCCACGAAGCGTGCGGGGATGATCCCCACCCTGTCCTGCGGCCCGAACCCCGACAGGGAGAACGAGAGCGAGGCGGCCGCCAGCGCCACGCAGATGGCAACGGCCACCAGGGACGTGCCGGTCTGGACGGCACGGCGCGCCGGTTCGGCCAGGCGCTCCACGCCGATGCTCATCGAAAGGTGGCTTTTCTCCCGGGTGGTGATCATCGCGGCGGCAAAGGAGATCCACAGCACGATGTTGCGCACGTAGTCGGTGGAAGCCCGGATGGAGGAGACGCCGAGGAGCCGGGTCACGATGTCGATGGCCAGGATCAGCGTGGCGGCGACGAGAAGGAGCGGAGCGAACGCGTTCTCAACGGAGTGGACGATCTTCAGGACGCGCGGCGCCGCCATGCCACCCACGGTAACGGCCCGCTTCGCGTTCGGCAAGCGGGCGGTACGGCCTGGCGCCTTTCTCGTGGAGGGGAAGAATCTCAGCCGGCGGCGTCCAGCATTTCCCGGACCTTTCGCGCCAGCTCGAATCGCTTGAATGGCTTGGCGATGAACGTGGCGCCGTCCAGCGCCGCGCCGCGCTCGGCAACGACCTCCGCCGTGTAGCCGGACATGAACAGGGCCCTCAGGCCCGGTGCCCGGGCGCGCAGCCGCTCCAGGAGGTCAAAGCCGTTCATGCCCGGCATGATCACGTCGGTGATCAGCAGGTCGGCAGCGGTGATCTGCTCGTCGGTGAAGTCCAGCGCGCGCGACGGCGTTCCCGCGCCGAGGACCGTGTACCCGCACTGCTCGAGGGTCCGCGTCACGATCCGCAGCAGGGCTGGTTCGTCTTCCACGACCAGCAGGGTCTCCGTTCCCCGCGGCATGTCGCGGACCGCCTCCTCGCCCGCCGCCGGCGCGGGACCCGCCGCGCGCGGGAGCGCGACGCGAAACGTCGTGCCGACTCCGGGCTCGCTGGATACCGAGACAGTCCCGTGGTTCTGGTTCACGATCCCGAACACCGTGGCCAGACCGAGGCCGGTGCCTTTGCCGATCGGCTTGGTGGTAAAGAACGGCTCGAACACCCGTTGGAGCGTTTGCGCGTCCATGCCCGCCCCCGTGTCGCTGAAACTGAGCAGCACGTGATCTCCCGAGGGAATGCCGGCAGCCGTCGATGCCGGCGCGTGCGGCGCGGGCACGTTGCGCGTGGAGATCGTGATCGACCCTATGCTGCCGATCGCGTCACGGGCGTTCGTGGCGAGGTTCGCGAGGACCTGGTCCACCTGCGTGGGGTCGATCCAGACCGGCCAGAGTTCTGCGTCAAGGTCCAGCCGCAGCGTGATATCCTCCCCGATGAGCCTCTGCAGCATCCGCGCCAGGGAGGAGACCTCCTCGTTGAGGTTCAGCGTCCGGGGCTCCACCACCTGCTGCCGCGCAAACCCCAGGAGTTGCCGCGTCAGGTTCGCCGAGCGCTCCGCCGCCTCCACGATGGCCTGGAGGTCCTCGAACAGCGGGCTGTCCGGCCCCACGCGCTCGGCGATCTGCGACGCGTGGCCGAGCACGACGCCGAGCATGTTGTTGAAGTCGTGGGCGATTCCTCCCGCCAGCCGGCCGATGGCCTCCATCTTCTGTGCGTGCAGGAGCTGGCCCTGGAGCGCGCGGACCAGCGTCTGGTCGCTGAAGACAAGGACGGCACCCGTGACGTCACCGCTGCCGGTCCGTATGGGCGCCGCGCTTTCCGAGATCGGCCGCCGGCTCCCATCCCGCGACACCAGGTAGAGATTCGCGGAACGCTCGGCGGACGGCTGCCCGGGCAGGACACGGGCGGCCGGCCAGGCGCTGGACTTCGCGCCGGCCTCATCCACGAATTGCACCACCTCGTCCACCGGCCGGCCGAGGGCGTCCGGCTCCTTCCAGCCGGTGAGCGCCTCCGCCACGCG
>DASRZR010000444.1:0-11287 GCA_035686185.1 Spirochaetia bacterium
CAGCTCGAAGGAAAGGCGCGCCCCCTGCGCGTTCATGCGGATGCCGTCCTGGCCGAACTTCGAGTAGCCGGCCTTGTCGAACAGGGCACCGGCCTACACCGGGTCGAAGTCCGGCTTTCGGATGGCGGTGTCGTCGAACGACTGGCCGCCGAAGACGTGTGCCATGCCGATGTTCTGGTAGCGGCTGTACTCCCCGTGCAGGGTCGTATCGATCATCTTCTGGATGGCGATGGCGTAGTACAGGCCGCGGCGAACGTTCACGTCCGCGAACAGCGGGTCCTTCACGTTCAGCACGATCCCGTACACGCCCTGCAGCGGGATGTAGCTCATGTACTGACGGTCGATGTACCCCTTCTTCACCGGGTCCCGCCCCTGGGAGTCAGCCCACTCCTGGGGGATGATGAGCCCGTACGTGTCGATCTGGCCGTTGTAGAAGTAGTTGCGGATGATGTCGTTGCCGCCGGTGATCACCTGGTACTGGATCGTGTCCACGTTGAAGCGGTACTTGTTGTACGCGTAGGCGTAGCCCCACCAGTCCTTCACCTTGCGGAACGTCAGGGACTCTCCCTTTGTGAACGACGCCAGCGCATAGGGACCGGCCGTCGGCTCGAAGACCCACTGGTAGGCGTCCACGTAGTCCTTGGGGATCCCGTTCGGGTAGAAGTGCTTCGGCCGTGGCTGGACGAGCAGGTCATACAACAGGTCGTCGTGGGAAGCCGGTACCTGCCAGGTGAGCCGGACCACCCAGTCCCCGAACGCCTTCACGTCCGTGATCTGCGTCGTGAAGTAGTCATTGGCGTACGGGTCCTGGATATTCGGGCTCCTCATCATGTCGTACATGAACGTGTAGTCCGCGGAGGTGATGGGCTGGCCGTCCGTCCAGCGCGCCTTCTCGTTCAGCTTGAAGTACACGCTCTTTCCGTCCGCGCTGAACGCCCAGTCCGTGGCGAGCGCCGGCATCCATTCCTTGGTCTCCGCGTTCGTGTCCACGATGTTCGGGCTCGTGAGGAAGAACGGCCGGTAGGCGTCGTTCGAGTTCGGCCCCACGGTGCGGAACGTGTCCGGGTACTCGGCGATATACCCGTGGAACGTGCCTCCCTGCCGGGCGCGCGCGGAGCCGAAGATCCCCGGGCGGCTGGTGTACCACACGAGCTTCTCCGGAAGGCCCGGCACCACGAGGGCGCTGTCCACCACCGGCGGGCTTGAGAAATCGGGCCGCTTCTCCGCCGCCATGGCCTTCTCGTCCGCGTCCACGGCGGGGGAGGTGGTAGCCTGCGCCCAGAGCCGCCCGGCCCCCGCGGTCAGAAGCCCGCCGAGGCACAGGAACGCAACCGCTCGCACTGCCTTGTTCATCCATGTCTCCTTGAAGCTGATCTACTCATACACGGTGTAGCGCCGCGGGTCGAACGCGTCCCGCAGTCCTTCCCCGACGAACGCGATGAGCACGAGCACGAAGGTCATCGCGCCGCCCACCGAGGCAATGATCCACGGCGCCTGCTGGTACACGGAAACTCCCTGTGAGATCAGCTCCCCCCAGCTCGGCGTGGGCGGACGAAGTCCGAAGCCCAGGTAGTCCAGCGCGGTCAGGGAGCTGATGGCCCCCTCCACCGCAAACGGAAGGCTCGTGAGCACCACCACGAGGATGTTGGGAAGGATGTGCACGGCCACGATGCGCCATCGGCTGGCCCCCATGGTGCGCGCGGCCTGCACGTAGTCCCGCTCCCGCTCCCGGTAGGTCATGGCGCGCACGGCCCACGTGCGGGAGGTCCAGCCGAACAGCACGAAGATGCCGAGGAACAGGAGGAACTCCGGCTGGAAGATGGAGACCACGATCATCACCACGTACAGGAACGGGACCTGTTCCCATATCTCGATGAGCCGCTGCACCACGATATCGAACCGTCCCCCGATGTACCCCATGAGGATCCCCAGGAGCGTGCCGGCGAGAAACGTGAGCAGCACGAACGCGAGGGAGAAGAAGATGGCGATCCGAAAACCGTAGAACAGCCGGGCCAGGACGTCCCGGCCGATGCGATCCGTGCCCAGGAGGTGACGGCCGGCCCACGACGGCGCATAGGGTGGATAGGAGCCCTGTCGGAACTCCTGCTCGTACGGGTTGTAGGGGATGGGCGGGAGCAGGACCCATCCCGTGCCGTCCTGCGCCAGCTTGCGCGCGAGCTCCCGGTAGTTCGCCTCGTAGTGGTAGCCGAGCCCGAACTCGTCTCCGAACCTCACGCGGTCATACGTGGGCAGGTACGGCCGGCCCTTGTACACCACGAGGATGGCGCGGGAGTTCACCAGCAGCTCCGCCACCAGGGAGAGCCCGACCAGCGCCACGAGGATCCACAGCGATATCCAGGCGCGGTGGATGGAGCGGAACCGACGAAACCTCTCCCAGGTGAGCGGGTCCAGCCGGAGCCTCATGACACGGCTCGCGCGAGGGGGAGCCGACCGCCTGGTTTCACGCGCGCTCCCCGAAGCGCACGCGGGGGTCCACGAGCGCCACGAACAGGTCACCCAGCACGTTGCCCAGCAGGGACGCGAAGGAGCTGATGGCCACCACGCCGAGCACCACGGGGTAGTCGTGGTCCATCAGGGCCGTGTAGCCGAGCATCCCCATGCCGCGGATGTTGAAGATGTTCTCCACCAGGAACGAGCCGGCCAGGAACACGGTGATGATGCCGCCGAAGCCGGAGGCGATCGGGATGAGGCTGTTGCGAAGCGCGTGCCGCCACATCGCGGAGCGGAAGGACAGGCCCTTGGCCACCGCGGTGCGCACGTAGTCGGATGCCATCTGCTCCATCAGGTTGTTCTTCGTCATCATCGTGAGCATGGCAAAGTCCCCGATGACGTAGGCGATGAGCGGCAGCACGAGGTGGGCCAGGCGGTCCACGATCTTTGCGCCCAGCGGCAGGCCGTCGAAGAACGGGGACTGCATGCCGCCCAGCGGAAGCCAGCCCAGGCGGAAGGCGAACAGGGACAGCAGCAGGATCCCCACCACGTAGCCGGGCAGCGCGTATCCCACGAACACGAGCGTCGAGCTCACGTTGTCGAACGGCCGCCGGTGGCGAAGCGCCTTGGCGATGCCCAGGGGAATGGAGACCAGGTACGCCAGCACCACGGAAAACAGCCCGAAGTACAGGCTTACCGGCACGCGCTCCAGGATCGTGGGCAGCACCGGGTCTCCGTAGCGCGTCGACTTCCCGAAATCGAGGCGCGCCACCTTGGCGAGCCACGAGACGTAGGCGGGGATCATCGGCTTGTCCAGGCCGTAGAACGCCTTCAGCCCGGCAAGCTGTTCGTCGCTCAGGTTCTCCGCCGTCTGCCGGCTGGCCGCCGCGCGCGCGCCTCCCTCTCCGCGGGCGGCGGCGAACACGTGCGCGGTGATGGCCTGCTCCAGCGGCCCGCCGGGCACGATGCGCGTGATCAGGAACAGCACGAGCGTGATCCCGAGGAACGTCGGGATGATGAGCAGGATGCGCCGGGCGAAGTACCGCGCCACGGTGAGAAGCTATCATGGTTGCCGGCGGCGGGCCACTGGTATATCGTCCGGAACCATGCAGTACCGCCTGATGGCCTCCACGGGAGACCGCCTTTCCGTGCTTGGTTACGGCACCATGCGCCTGCCCGAACGGGGCGGCCGCATCGACGAGGCGCGCGCCACCCGCCAGATCCGCTCCGCGATCGATCGAGGCGTGAACTACGTGGACACCGCCGTGCCGTACCACCTCGGCGCCGCCGAGCCGTTCCTGGCGCGCGCCCTGGCGGACGGCTACCGGCAGAAGGTCCACCTGGCCACGAAGCTGCCGCACTGGCACGTGCGGGAGCCGTCCGACCTGGAGGCGGCGCTGGCCGGGCAGCTTTCACGCCTGGGGACGGACCGCATCGACTACTACCTCGTGCACAACCTGAGCGCCGGGGCCTGGGAGCGCCTCAAGCCCCTCGGCATCCGGGAGTTCCTGTCCGCCGCGAAGTCGGCCGGCCGCATCGGCCACATCGGGTTCTCCTCCCACTGCGGACGGGAGGACTTCCAGCGCATCCTGGACGACTTCTCCTGGGAGTTCTGCCAGATCCAGCTCAACATTCTGGACGAGGAGATGCAGGCCGGCGTGGCGGGAATGGAGTACGCCGCCTCGCGCGGGGTCGGCGTCATCGTCATGGAGCCGCTGCGCGGCGGCGGGCTGGCGCTGGCAAGCGCCCCCTCCGTGCGCGCGCTGTGGGAATCGGCGGAGACTCATCGGTCCCCCGCCGAGTGGGCGCTGCGCTGGGTATGGGACCGTCCCGAGGTGAGCGTGGCGCTCTCCGGAATGAACGTGGAAGAGCACATTGAAGAGAACATCCGCGTTGCCTCCGAGGCGCTGCCGCGATCCCTCAGCGTGGCCGAGCACGAGCTGATCCACCGGGTGAGAGACGCCTGGCGCGCCCTGTTGAAGGTCGGGTGCACCGGGTGCCGCTACTGCATGCCGTGCCCCCACGGCGTGGACATCCCCGGGTGCTTTCACGCGTGGAACACCGCGCACATGGAGGGTGTGCGCGTGATCGGCAGCAGCGCCATCACCTACCTGACCACCGTGGGCGGCGCGTTCAGCCGGGTGCCGCCGGGGTTTGCCTCCCGCTGCCGGCAGTGCGGGAAATGCGTCTCCCGCTGCCCGCAGCACATCGACATCCCGGAAGCACTGGCCCTCGTGCGCCGGGAGATGGAAGGCCCGATGTTCCCGTTGATGAAGGTGGCTGTCGGCGCCTACCAGAGACTCGACCGGCGCCGGAGCGTGCGCAAGTCGCGCCGCGCTTAGGAGCGGCCGCGACCGGGGGCGCCGGCGCCCCTAGTCCATATGAAAGACTTCTTTCAGGTCGGTGACCTGCGGGGAGTTGTCCGGGTTGGAGTCCATGATGTCCGCCATGTATTTCCACCAGCGCTTCACGACCTCCCGGGTGGGAAGGGCGTCCGAGGTGTGGTGGTCCTTCAGCTTCTGGAACGCGAACAGCGTCAGCGTCTTCTCGTCCAGGTAGATGGAGTAGTCGGAGACGCCCGCGGCTTGCAGTTCCGCCACCAGCTCGGGCCAGATCTGGTCGTGCCGGCGCTTGTACTCCGCCTCGAACCCCGGCTTCAGCTTCATGGTGAACGCGGCTCGTGTCATGTCAGTCTCCGTCGATCAGGTATCCGGTGTCTTGTTGTGACGGATCAGCTCCAGCAGCGCGCGCACGCCGCTGGCGTACCGGGTGGGCGTCTCCACGTATCCCCAGCCGGCCTGGAATTGCCACAGCCGCCCGTACGCCCGGTCCTGGTAGGAGCGCATGAAATGTGGAATCCCGTCCTCCTGCAGCATTGCGTCAAGCAGGGAGGCTTCCACCTGGTTGCTCAGGTCCAGCCGGGTCTGCTCCTCTTCCATGGAATACGCCCCGAGGTAAGGTACAATCGGGCGGGCCTCCTGCTCAAGCGACCCCGGCCGGGGCTCAGCCCCGGCCGGAGGCTCGCAGGCGCGCGCGCGGCAGAGGCTGCTGGCGGTTCTCGGCCCGGCGCGCGGTCGTCCTGGCCGGGCGCGGTGGGTTGATCTCGATGGGCGGCGGCGGTGTCAGGGACTTCGTGATGGCCCTTCCGATGCGGGTCATGAAGAACGCAAGGAACCTCTTCAGCGGCACCAGCAGGATGTAGTGACGGTTGTTCCTGTTGCCCCAGTGCCGGCCAATGAGCTCCGTGTAGACGGAGAGCGTTCGCACCGCCGTGGGGAGATCCAGAACGCTCAGGAGCTCATCAGAGAGCCCGAACGGCATGCTGCGTGGGATTCGTCCCCGCGCGTATTCCACGGCCCACACGCCATCCGTGAAGTTCATGCCGCACGCCTGCCCCTTGTCGACCAGGATGCGGTCCCCCGGACGGTAGATGCGCTTCTCGAACTGGCCTTCCGCGTAGTACCAGGTCTCCCCGTCTATCACCGTGTCCCAGAACGCGGCCCGGTGCCGGCCCGAGTGTCCCTCTGACCCGATAGGCGTGCCCCATATCATCACGTACTCCCGCAGCGAGGCGTGGTACAGCTTCATCTGGATCATCGCGCCGCCGGCAATGCTGTAGATCCACGGCTGCGAGTGGTCGATGTGAGAGGGATAGTGCTTCTCGATCTCTCGCGCGATCAGGTTGAACATGTCCGGCAGGTACTGAGGAGTGCGCCGGCCCCGGCGGGCCTGGTCCAGCGCCTTCATCGTGCACTCGTGGATCACTTCCGGGTCGAAGATGTAATGGCTCACGGGCTACCTCGGCATGCAAGGTAAACTGCCCGTGAGCCTTTTGCAAGTGCCGGGCGCATTGGCGCGTGGTGGCTGGCGCCGTTGCCGCGCCCCGTGGCGGGGCGCACCCGTCCCGGGGCGCCCCGCCGCCTGTTCTACAGGTTCTCCTCCAGCCAGTCGAAGACGTGCTGGGTCTGCACGGCCGTGGCCCCGGTCTGCACGTGAAGCTGCGCCGTCTCCCGCGCGGTGAACATCAGGTAGTCCTTCGGGCAGCGCAGGGCGTCGTACAGCTCCTTTGCCTGCCCGAACTCCTCCGCCTCTCCATCGATGACCAGCGTCTTTGCCGTGATCATCTGCGCAAAGCCCTTGTTCGTGTACTTCTTCATCTCCACGAATAGCTGGGCCGGCGTGGCGCAGCCGTGCTTCCACATCGTGTCCGTCATGCCCCACCGCATGAACGGGTTGGCTTCCACCACCTTGGCGATGATCCCGTTGAACGTTGCCGGGTCCTTCTCCGCCATGCCGGCCGCCTGCGGGATATGATCCTCGATGTAGCCGGTCACCACCCGGGACCACTCCAGCACGCCGGGGTTGGCCACGAGCAGCTTCAGCCGGTGCTCGTAGGCCGCTGCTCGGGGCGCCAGGGCCCCTCCCATGGAAATCCCGATCAGGGCGATGCGGCCGGCGTCAACGCCGGGCTGTTTGATGGCAAAGTCCACTACCGGCGTGATCACCTTCTCCCAGTCCGGCCGGAACGCCAGGCCCTGCAGCCGGAGCGTCTTGCCCATACCCGGTCCGTCCACCAGGAGGCAGTGCCATCCGCGGGCATTGGCTTCCTGCGCCACGTAGGTACAGTCCTCCGCCCACGCATCGCGGCCCTGGTGAACGATGAGAAGGGGGGCCTTCCCGCGGGCGCTGGCGGCCCGGAAGAAGTAGCCCGGCAGCGTCGTGTTTTCATAGGGGATCTTCACGATCTCCATCGGGAAATGCAGCAGGCTGGCGGCACGCTGGTACGCGGCCACCTCCCGGGCCGCCAGGTCCCGTATCTCCGGGGCGGCAGGATCGGGATGCCGGTGCAGCGCCGCCCGGTAGTACGCGGAGGCGCGAAGCCACGCCTCACCCGCGCCCAGCGGGTGGCCGGCCTTTTCCCCGTCCTCCGCCATCTTCTGCACGCGGGCGGCGGTGGCGGCAAACTCGCGCGTCCAGCTGTACTCGTCGTCCGCCCGGACCCGTCCGGCGGTGTCCATCACTTCCCCGATGTCCGTCATCCCGTGCCGCGCCTCGCTCAGGTAGAACAGCAGGACCTGGTCCAGGATGGGGTCCGGCATCATCTGCAGCTCGTACCAGGGTCGGTGCGTTCCCGCCGGCACGGCTCCCGCGGCGCCGGCAGCGTCCTGCGCCCAGAGATGACCCCCGCCCACGAGAATGGGCAGGGCGATGGCGGTCATGCCAAAGAATCGATAGGCCATGAGTGTCTCCTTTGTGACCGGTTTGACGCCGGCGGCCCGGGAAACACTTCACAGGTGAGCAAGAACCGGGTTGTTTCGCCGGGCCCGGGCAGTACAATAGAACCGTCATGATGACCGCGGAACAGATCGACGAGGACTACCGGCGCGTGGAGCGTGCCATCCGCTTCCTGGAACAGGAGGCGCTGCGGCAGCCGTCCCTGGCAGAGGTGGCGGAGGCGGCCGGTCTCAGCGAGTTCCACTTCCAGCGCCTGTTCAGCCGGTGGGTGGGGATCAGTCCGAAGCGATTCCTGCAGTTTCTCACCAAGGAGTACGCCCGGTCACTCCTGGAGGAATCCCGTGACGTTCTGAGCGTCAGCTACGACTCGGGGCTGTCCAGCCCGGGCCGACTGCACGAGCTGTTCGTCACGTGCGAGGCGGTGACCCCCGGCGAGGTGAAGAGCCGCGGTGAGGGCCTGTCGATAGAGTACGGCTTCCATCCTTCTCCGTTCGGCCGGTGCCTGCTTGCCGTCACCGGCCGCGGCATCTGCGGCCTGTCCTTTGTCCAGGAGGACCCGGAAGAGCACCTGGTGCGCTCCCTGCGACGGAGGTGGCCGGGCGCCTCCATCCGCGAGGACGCGGACGCCACGGCTCCCATGGCCCGGCAGGTGTTCACCTTTGGCGCCGACTGCGAGCCAGGCCCCCTGCATCTCTTTGTGCGGGGAACGAACTTCCAGATCCAGGTGTGGCAGGCGCTGATCCGCATCCCGTTCGGCAAGGCGGTCACCTACGAGGACGTGGCCCGGCACATCGGCATGCCCACCGCCTCCCGCGCCGTGGGAAACGCGGTGGGAAACAATCCCATTCCCTTTCTCATCCCCTGCCACCGCGTGATCAAGAAGCTCGGGGAGTTCGGCAACTACGGGGAAGGACCCCAGCGGAAGAAGGCAATCCTCGGCTGGGAAGCCGCGCTCACCCACGGGGAGACCGCCTGAGGACCCGCAGCCGGGCCGTCCGGCTCCCCCTGATTCGCGCGGGCCTCCCGCGCTATCATGCGGCGGGGGGTTGAATGACGCTCACGGGCAACACCATCGTGATCACCGGCGGCACGTCGGGTATCGGAAAAGAGCTGGCGGAGAAACTGCTTGCCAGGGGGAACACGCTCATCATCTGCGGCCGCCGGGCGGAGCGGCTTCAGGAGATGACGTCGAAGTACCCGAAGCTTGCCGCCCGGGCCTGCGACGTCACGGACGAGTCCCAGCGCAAGGTGTTTGCGGACTGGGTGGCCTCCACGCACCCGGACGTGAACGTGCTCGTCAACAACGCCGGTATTCAGCTCCTGGCAGACCTCACCACGCCGCTGGACGTGGCGCGCGTACGGGCCGAGGTGGAGACAAACGTGGTGGCGCCGCTGCATTTCGCCTCGCTGTTTGCTCCGCTCCTGGCGCGCAAGCCGGGCGCGGCCATCGTCAACCTGAGCTCCGGGCTTGCCTTCTCCCCGCTGGCGTTCATGCCGGTGTACTGCGCCACCAAGGCAGCCGTTCATTCCTTCTCCCTGAGCATGCGCCACCAGATGAAGCGGCTTGGCATCGCGGTGTTCGAGATCGCGCCGCCGGGCGTGGACTCCGAGCTGGGCCGGGAGCGGTGGTCGGCCACCGGCGCCACGTCCCACGGCGGCATGCCCGTTGCCCAGTTCGTGGATGCCATGCTCGCCGCCCTCGAGAAGGACGTGCCGGAAGCCGGCATCGGGGACGCGGAAGGCATGCGCCAGAAGCGCGAGGCTCTTTTCGGCGTGATGAACCGTTCCTGATGAAGCCGGTCACGTTTGCGCTCGCCGGGGGTGCCATCGCGCTCTGGGGCTCCCTGGCCCTGCTCGGGTCCCGCCTTTCCCACCTGCCGCCGCTGCTCATGACCGGCATCGCGCTGTGCATCGGCGGGTGCCTCGGCCTGGCGCGCGCAAGGGACTGGCGCGTGCCGCCCGCCACGCTGGCGATGGGCGTGGGCGGTATCTTCGGGTATCACGTGCTGTTGTTCACCGCGTTCCGCCTGTCGCCCATCGTGGAGGCGAACCTCCTGAACTACCTCTGGCCCCTTCTCATCGTCCTGCTGAGCCCCGTCATCCTTCCGGGGTTCGGCTTGAAACCGCACCACGTTGCCGGCGCGGTGCTCGGCCTGGCCGGGGCCGCTCTCATTGTCACCGGGGGCGCCGTGCACCCGGACCTTTCCGCGCTGCCCGGGTACCTGCTGGCCGCTGGCGCGGCGCTCACGTGGGCGGTTTACTCCCTGCTCACACGGCGTGTGCCGGCGTTCGGCAGCGGGGCGGTGGGCGCCTTCTGCCTGGGGGCCGGCGTTCTTGCCCTCGGCATCCATCTTGCCGCGAACGGGCCTTCCGGGTTCGCGTCGGTGCGGGCCGGGGACTGGCCGCTGCTCGTCCTGCTGGGCATTGGTCCAATGGGCGCGGCGTTCTTCCTCTGGGACGCGGCGCTGAAGCGTGGAGACCCGAGGGTCATCGGTTCCCTGTCCTACCTCACGCCGCTCCTTTCCACCCTTGGTCTCACAGTTGTCGGTGGTCGGCCGATGAGCGCCGCGGCCGGCGTGGCCATGGCGCTCATCGTGGCGGGTGCCGTGATCGGCTCTCTCGCGCCGCGGCCGCGCCCGGTGGAGGCCCGGTAGGAGTGCGGGGCACGGCACGCGGCTACGCGCTCGCCGTGGCCAATATGGTGGTCAGCGGCGCGGCGGTGTACGTGAACAGCCTGGGCGTGAAGCTGTTCGATGACTCCACGCTGTACACCGCCCTGAAGAACTTCGTGGCCGGCCTCCTGCTGCTGGCGCCGTTCGCATTCTCGGCACGCGCCCGGGCCGGGCTCGTGGCAGCCGCGCCGCGCCGCGTCCTGCTGGCGGTGGTGGCGCTCATCGGCGGAAGTGTCCCGTACGCGCTGTACTTCCGCGGCCTTCAGCTTTCCACGCCCGTGACCGGTGCTCTCATCGATCACCTGCAGTTCCTGCTGGTCGCGATCTTCGCCGTCGGTTTCCTGGGGGAGCGCTTCGGTGCCGGCGTGTGGGTGGCGCTTGCGGTGCTCCTGGCCGGGCTGAGCCTTGGCATCAGCGTCAGCGCGGTGCGCCTGGATGCCGGCGCGATCTACCTGGCGGCCGCCACGCTGCTGTTCGCCGCTGACTTCGTGCTGATGAAGTACCTGCTTCGGTCCGTGGCCCCGCTCACCGTGATGGCGGCCAAGATGAGCCTTGGTTCTCTCCTGCTCCTGGCGTGGGTCGCGGTCAACGGCCGGCTGGGTGCCGTGGCCGGGCTTTCACTCCTGCAGGGGGGCTTCGTCGCCGTCACCGGGCTGATACTCGTGCTGTTCACCGCCACGTCCGTCCTGGGGCTCCGCCTGGCATCCGCCACGGCGGTGACGGCCATTCCCGCCGGCGCGCCGCTCATCACCACGATCCTGGTCGTCATTTCCCGGAGCACGGTCGTGGCGCCGGCCCGGTGGCTCGGCCTGGCGCTCGTGCTGCTGGCGGTCACGGCCGTCATCGTGCTGGGCAGCCGGCAGGAGCGCCGAGCGCGAGCGCCGGAGGAGGCCTGAGTGAACGACGGCCTGCTCCTGTTCGCGAAATAC
>DASRZR010000445.1:0-23610 GCA_035686185.1 Spirochaetia bacterium
CACTCGAGCGGCTGGGCGCTCGGGTTGTGGAAGGCGACGTCACGCAACCAGATACCCTGGCGGATGCGCTCAAGGAAGTGGATGTCATCGTCCATATTGCGGCATTTTTCCGCTCCCGAGATGACAAGGAAATCTGGCGGATCAACGAGACCGGGACGGCAAACCTGGCGGACGCCGCGGCAAAGGCGGGCGTGAAGCGGTTTGTGATGACGAGCACGGGCCTGGTCTACACCAACGTTGACGGCCCCGGGAAAGAGACGGACACGGTCTCCCCCACACTGGCATACCCGGCCAGCAAGGTGGCGGCCGAACAACGCGTGCTCGGGCTGAAGGGCCACGGAATGGAGGCGTGCATCCTGAGACTTGGCTTTGTGTACGGTGACGGGGACCCGCACGTGGCAGAGCTCGGCCCACTGCTCGAGCGCTTCCACTACCATCCGGCTCAGCGGATGCACATGGTCCACCATGCCGACGTGGCGCAGGCACTGATGCTTGCCCTGCGGTCAGAGGATGCGCCCGGAGAAATCTTCAACGTGGCGGATGACGCGCCCATGACCGCCAAGGAGCTGCTAGAGCTCAGTGAACAGACCGCAAACCTTGGCCCTGGCAGCGCGCCGCTGGAAAAGCCATGGGACGGTCTGCTGGATACCACGAAGATTCGAACGAAGCTGGGATATTGGCCGACCGTCAGCACGTACTACTGCGCCATGGCGGACGGGATCCTGTAGGTCACTGGGGGCCGGTCCGCGGGCCGGCCCCTTTTCCCGGCCCTAGGCCGTGGCCCCCGCCGCTATCCTTTGGCCCCGACCTGTGCCTTGGCCCCGCCGCGCGGCTGGTAGTGCAGCCTCACCACTCCGCTCTGGTAGTGCCCTTCGTCCACAAGCTCCAGCGGTATTCGCAGCTCGGTCGGGAACACGCTCTTGCCCTTCCCGATCACGATCGGGGCCACAAAGAGGTAGATGTCATCGACAAGCCCGGCGCCCAGCGCGGCTGCGGCAAGCCCGGGACCTCCTACTGTGATGTCACGCGTGGTCCGTGACTTCAGGTCGCGGACCTCCTCCGGGTCGAGCCCTTTGCGAAGCTGGGTTCGTGGGGTAGTGACGGCGCCGAGACTGCGGGAGTAGACGATCTTCTCCGCGGCCTGCCACATCCTGGCGAACTCCCGCACGTAGGCGGGCTGGTCAGCCAGGGGTTGGCCAGTCGCGCCTTCGTAGGCGGCGGCCGAATCCCAGACCGCCATGGTTTCGTACAGTCGCCGTCCATAGAGGTAGGTTCCCGCCGCCCGCTGGATCTCACTGATAGCCTCGAACACTTCCTGGCTCGGCACCGTCCAGTCGAAGTTCCCCGCCGCATCCTCGACGAAGCCATCCAGAGACGTATTCATCATGTAGATCAGCCTGCCCACCGGAGCCACCTCCACTGATCACTCGCCATGCCCTGCGGCGGCCGTGGAGCCCCGCGGACGTCACTGGGATGCGCCGTGGGCACGAGCATGTGATCATCCTTGATTGTTATCACGCAAGAAGTGTGTTCCCTGACATTCCAAGTATCGACGTCATTCAAGGAGAGACCCTGCGGCCATTCGTCTCAAGCGCTCCCTGGTCGCACGATCTCCCCCGGGAGCCCGAAACGCTCTACCAGTTGCTCGTTCTTGTAGACGGTGAGCTCCCCGATGCAGATCCCGCCGGGCGACGCGGCCAGCGTGAGCACGACGATGCCAAAAGCCTTGAACGCTCCTCCCGGCTCGTCCGCACGATGAAGGACGAACGCTGGCTGGCCGTTGGCGCACGTGGGCGTCAGGCGCCAGCCTGCCCGCCGGCCGAATCCAAATGGATGGAGAGACAGTATGGTGCCCACGGCTTCCTTTCCCTCGAACCACGCGGGGAATGGCGGCATTGCCAGGACCGCGTCACTTCGCAGCAGCTCCACAAGACCTTCCACATCATCAGAATGCCAGGCGGCCAGGTACCGATCCAGGAGAGGCTGCGCGATCTCGCGGCCAGGGGACAGCTCCCGCGAGTTTGACGTGGACGAGACTCCCCTCCGGGCCAGTGCCTGACGGGACCGGTGCAGGGCGCTGTCCACCGCGGAAACCGACATGCCCAGCAAGGCGCCGATCTCGGAAGCGCGCCAGTCCAGCACGTCGCCCAGGATGAGGACCGCGCGCTGTCGTGGCGTGAGAAGCTGCAGGGCAGCACAGAACGCCAGGGAAACGGTCTCTCGCCGCAGGGAGCCTTCCTCCGGCGTTTCGGCGGCGCTCGGCAGCTCCGAGTCCGGGTAGGGTTCGAGCCAATCCGCCTCCCCCGTCGGGGCACCGACCGGGAGCCGGGGGTCCGACGCGGGTCCCGCTGGCCGCAGCCGGCGCGGCTGCCGCCTCTTCTTCAGGGCATCCAGGCAGGCGTTGGTGGCGATGCGGTGAAGCCAGGTCCGCAGCGACGAGCCTCCCTTGAAGTTTCCGTAGCTCTTCCACGCTCGCAGCATGGTTTCCTGGACAAGGTCCTCGGCATCGTGCAGGGACCCGACCATGCGATAACAGTGAAGCTGAAGTGCCTTTCGGTGCGGCTCGAGTGCCTCCACGAGCTCCGCCGGACCCCCCTGGGTGGGAACCTCCTGCATGGGATCGGATATAGCGAACGGTTTTCGGGTCGTCAATCGTCAAAGGGGACAAAGGAGACATCAATGACACCCGTTCAGGCGGTTTCGGATCCCAAGGTGCTGGCAACCCGGTATATCGACGCCGTTGGCCAGGGCAGGCTCGAGGAGGTTGCCGGCATGCTTCACCCGAAGCTCGAGTTTGACGGCAACTTCGGCCCGGTCCCCGTACGCGGCCCCGAGGGCTGGCTCGGGGCGCTTCGACGGCTCTCACCCATCCTGCTGCGTAACGAGATCCGAAGGGTGATCGTCGAGGGTCCGGAGGCGTGCATCCTCTACGACTTCGTCACCCCGGTCTGCCCCGTTCCCAGCGCGGAATGGCTCACGTTCGAGGCCGGCAGGATCATCTCCATCTTCCTGCTCTTCGACCGAAGCCGGTGGCCAGAAGTACTGGATGAGCTGAAGCGCCGCCAGTAGCGGGTGCCCGGGGAGCCCGCTGAACCCGCTGTTCGACTGTGACCGTTTTTTGGTGCCGGCACCCTGCCAAATCAGTAAGCTTGTGCAACTTCGCGAAGAAAGGTGGTGCTATGCGCAGAAGCTTGCTAGTACTGTTCCTCGCGTGTCTCGTCCTTTCATCGGCGGTTGCCGCAGACAAGCCGGCATGGCTGGCAGCAAAGGGCGCCCTGCCCGGCCTGGCCATGCCAGTCGGATATACAGACACCGGCGCGCCGGTGTACATGGCCCGGGTCGTGAAATCGGGCGTGGCCAGCATCGGCCGGTTTGTTCCCCCCACCGTTACGGCGCAGATCATGATGGCAAAGCGGACGGCGCCCGCGGCGTCCTTCGAGCTGTGGACAGGCGCCGGCCGGTGGGTCCCGGCGGATGCCTCCAGCCTCCCCGCGGATGCCATCAGCGCCGGCAGGGGCGCCGACGGTCGGGACGTCCTCCTGGCCCGCGTGAGCTACCGGGGCTGGCTCGTCCCTGCCATGTTCGACTGGCAGCAAGAGGCCGCCGTGGCCGATATTGCCGGAGCTCGAATGACGTTCTCCACGTTCGAGGTGCTGGTGCCCGATTGGGTGAACGTCAAGAATGTGGATGCGATGCAGTCAGCCTTTGTCGGCGGCACCGATGCCGACGGGTCCAACCTGGTACCGCTGCGTGCGGCCAGGGGCAAGGGCGTGCACCCGGGGAAATGGTCCGCCGGCAGCGGAAAGGGCTACGTCTCCTACGGCGGCAAGGAGATCGAGCTGGGCCAGCAGGGATACGAGCTGTTCATCGGGACGGGAACCTGGACCGCGCCGCAGGGAAAGGCGCTGCCCTTCGGGGCCATCCTGGCCGGACGGGATGACGACGGCAGCCCCTTGTACATGATCAGGTCGAAGGTGAACAACGCCGATTCGCTGGGGAAGTACAGCTCGACGCGAAAACAGGCCTACGTCCCGTTCGGCGGCAAAGAGCTGGAGGTATCCTCGTTCGAGGTCCTCTGCTACGACCTGTCACCGAACCGACCTGACTCCGTCCCCACGCAGAGCGCCGCCGCACCGGCTCCCGCGCCGGCCATGGCCGCACCGCAGCCCGCGCCGGTGCCGCCGGCTGCCCCGACGCCGGACGTGGCCGCGGACGCCGACTGGCAGAGCGGAGCCCTCTGGGGGACGGGCCCGGGCGAATGGCAGATTCCCGCCACGCCCGCCCCCGCGAAGATAGTCCCCGCCTTCGGTTACTGGACCGTCAACGGCACGCTGGACCAGTCCGAGACGCAGCGGGAGGGCCTCCTGGCGGACGCCTACCTGTACGCCGGGCAGAAGGGGGAGCAGGTCACGTTCTTCCTCTACTCCGAAAGCGCCACCCCGGGCTTCTACATCGGAGCGCCGTCACGGCAATACATCACCGTCGCCCCGCGCACGGGAGAGGGAGAGTTTCCCGAGGGAGGCTCCAGCACGGTGAAGGCAACCTTGCCGGAGACGGGCACCTACACCATCCTGGTGGCGAACGCGCCGGCCGGCGCCGGGTCCTATCTGCTGCGGGTGCAGGGACGCGGCCAGTCTTTCTCCGGCACGCTGGCTCCGAGCGCTGCCTTCGCCCCCGTGGAGGTGCAGGTTCAGCTGGGCGCGTTCTACACGATAGAGGTCACGTCGGACAGCTTCGATCCGGGGATCGTCATCATGGACAAGAAGACGCAGAAGCCGCTGGAGGTGACGGTGGACCAGACCTCACGGCGCGCGTTCACCACGGCCTATGCGAATGATGGCCAGGCCCTGGTCATCCAGGTGAGGCCGGCCAACCCCAAGGCATCACCGCCGCCCAAGGGGGCGTTCAAGGTGGAAGTCCGCCTGGACAATTTCGGAAGTTAGGTCTCTCGTCGAGCCACCGATGTCCCGGCAGGCGCCCGCCGGCCTGCCGGGACTGTCTAGAGATCCCCCTCCCCTACGGTGACCTTCACTGACAGCGCGAAGTGCCGCTCATGGGGACGCCGGAGACGAGTTTTCCCTGCACGGCTGCCGGATTGCGAACGGAACGTGCTCGTTCTTCCATTCTGGCGGGTCTCCCGGCGGGCTATGCTGACCCCATGGAAACAAGTGCAGAGTCCCGTTCCTGGCCCGTGTCGGTGAACCGGCTGTTGATTCTCGGGGTTCTGGCAGTGATGTTCCTGGCGTTCTCGCTCTTTGCTCACAACTTCTTCACCGTCAGGAGCGTCCTGAACCTTCTCATTCAGACCAGCACCTACACGATCGTCAGCATGGGGGCGGCCTTCGTGATGATGGTCGGAGGCGTTGACTTTTCACTCGGCGTCGCGGTCATCGTCGCGGGGCATTGCGCCGTGTGGCTGACGGTGGCGGGTGTCCCCGCCGGGTTGTCCATGATCGCCGGCATTGGCCTCGGCGGCGTCATGGGATTCGTCAACGGTATCGCGGTTGCCCGGCTGCGGATCCCGGCCTTTCTCGCGACCATGGGGACGGCGATGGTGGCCGGGGGAAGCCTGGGAACGATTGCCGGCTACGTCCACGTCGACAGGGTGCCGGAAAGCTTCGGGGACCTGGGCAACGTTCCGCTGTTCCGCACGGCGTCTTTCCCGGGCATTTCCTGGATCGTCCTCATCATGTTCTTCCTTGTCGTTCTCCTCCACTTCGTGGCAACAAGGACCATGCTGGGGCGCTACTGCCGCCTCGTGGGATCCAATCCACAGGCCGCGAGGCTATCCGGGATCAGGGTGCACCGGGTCAAGCTGGCCGCCTTCCTGCTGGCCGGTCTCCTGGCCGGCCTGGCCGGGATACTGCTCGCCTCCCGGGCGGTCACAACGCCAAACACCCCCGGGGGCTACGAGATCATCGGGATGGCGTGCGCCATGATCGGAGGTGCAAGCCTCTCGGGCGGCACCGGTAGTATCGGGGGAACGGTCCTGGGATCCTTCCTGCTGTCCACCCTTGCCATGGGACTGACAATGCTCAACTCCAGCGGACCGACGATCTTCATCTTCCTTGCCGGCATGGTGGTGCTCCTGGCCGTCTATCTCGACCAATTTCGCACGTCCGGATCCCGTTTCAAGCAGGGAGCGCCGGCAGGGTAACACCCGTGGCCGCGCCCGCACGCGGGGCGTATATTCGCCTGAATGGAAACCACTACGCTCCCCGCACCGGCCGGCACGCTGGCAACGGACATCCTGGGGATCTGGAAGCTCGAAACAAGGCGGGACGTGGATGCCGCCGGTGTGGGGAGAATCGACCCCGGCCTGGGCGCCGATCCGCTGGGGATACTGTGCTTTGCGCCGGGGTATTTCGCCGCGCAGTTCATGAAGCGTGATCGCTCTGCCAGCGCGACTTCGGCCGGGGGGCAGGCCCCCGCGAACAACAGCAGCGCCGTGGGCGGCTACGACGCCTACTTCGGCACCTACACGCTGGACGTCAGCGCGGGCACGCTCACCACGGTCCTGGAAGGCTCCCTCTCACCGTCCAACGTGGGAAGCCGGTTCGTCCGGGACGTCCGGGTGGCGGGCAACAAGCTCACCATCCAGCTTGCCACCACGGCGCCGGATGGCGCTCACGTCACGCGGACGCTCGTGTTCGCGCGCCTGATGTAGAGAACCCGTGTCATGAGAGCGCAAGTGCGTGCGCGGCGCGTGTTCCCGTTCGTCCTGGCCGCGCTGGTGACGCTCAGCGTCCTGTTTGGCGTGTTCGTTGCCACAGGAGCCGCGAAACGCGCGGGGATCGGTCTCGGACTGCCTACGGATGAGCCGGCGCAGGCGCCGCCCGCCTTCCGTTCCACCGTGGACAGCTCGGTGGGCGCGGTGGAGAAGCTCTCCGCGGACGCGGCGCGGCGCGCCGGCACCAACGCCCTGCTGCCCACAGGCGAGGCGGCGCCCGGCTTCTCGCTGCCGGCAGCGACCGGAGAGAAGATCAGCCTGTCAGACTACAAGGGTCGCGTGGTCCTCCTGGAGTTCTCCGCCACCGCCAGCCCGCAGTGCCAGGCGGAGGCGGAGCACCTCGTGGCAATCCGCGCCGGCTCATCGGCAAGAATCGTCTTCCTCTCCGTGAACGCGGACGGGGAGGACGCGGCGAGCGTGCAGGCGTTTGACCGGCACTTCCTCGTTCCCTACCCCACGCTGCTGGATCCGGGAGATGCGCCGGGGGAGCCGGGACCGGTGTCCCGGTCCTACCAGGTACAGGTCTGCCCGACGTTCTATGTCATCGATTCCAGCGGGCAGGTTGCCTGGAGATCGGACGGGGAGCAGCCGGACGATCTCATCATGAAGAAACTGGCGCAGGCGCTGGGCCGGTAGCGCATCAGCCTCCGCGCGGCGGCACCCCGCCTCGGCACGCGGTAGACACGTTCCTCGTGACAGCGCGAGAATGGCGCGCCCCCAGGAGGTCTCGTCGTGGCCGCACCTTTCGAAAAGACCGCCATGCTCTCCATCGAGGAGATGTACCGGGCCTATGGCACGCGCGTGTTCAACCAGGCCTACCGGATCATGGGGGATCGCGCGGCGGCGGAGGATGTGGTCCACGAGGTCTTCATTCGAATCATCCAGGGCGCGGGCAGCTTCCGCGGTGAGAGCAGCGTCTACGCGTGGGTGGTTGCCATCACGCGGAACTTGTGCCTCCGGTCCCGGAAAAGGACCTTCCGTGGGCTGCAGAAGCTGATGGAGTCCGGGCGGCAGCAACCGGCGCAGCCGGCGGTCACTGACGAAATGGAGAAACGCTTCTACGTAGGCCAGGTGAAGGACGGGTGCCTGACCGGGCTCCTGAGATGTCTTTCCTTTCACCAGCGCGTGGCATTCATCCTGGAAGTGCTGTTCCGCGTGCCTGTCGGCACGGTCGCCACCGTGATGGGGAAGAGCGAGAACTCGGTACGCATCCTCGTCTCCCGGGCCCGGGCCAACCTGAAGGAGTTCCTGTGCCGGAACTGCTCCCTGTACGACAACGGCAACCGGTGCCGGTGCGAGAACATGGTGCAGTTCTCCCTGCGCAACGCGTTGATCCCGCCGTACGACCCCCGCACGTCCCCCGCGGCAATCGAGTCAGAGCTCAAAGCCTTCAAGGACGAGGTCCTGCTCTACCAGTCCCTGCGGGAACAGGACCCGCCGGTGGGGCTGCCGCAGCGGCTCCTGTCCCGGAAAGACCTGGTGATCCTGTCGCGACAAAAAGTGAAATAGCAGGCGCCGCCGGGTGTCACACAGGTACCAACTTCTGATGGAGGTACCTGCATGACGTTTTTGGTCAGAGTCCGCGTGAAGCAGTCAACGCTGAACGAGTTTGCCGCCGCGCTCCGGGCCCGCGCGCTGGACAACAGCCGTGTCCGGGGCGAGACCTGGTGCCGCAAGAATGAGCCGGCCGTTGGATACAGCGTGTGGGAGACGCCGGACCGGCGGGACTTCGACGCGCGCTTCGATCCGTGGCGGCGGTACTACGAGCAGGTGGAGATCACCGAGGTCATCTCGCCCGCGGACGCCATGAAGGCCCTGCTCCGCAACGCGACGGAAAGCCCGGAGGGCCGCGGCTAGTAAGACCTCATTGCGGAAACAACGTTTCCATCGCGGCCAATGACGAACTGGTACGTGGGTATGGCGCCGACGTGCTGCGGCTGCACCACGTAGTCGTACAGCTCCGCGCCGTTCTTCTGGCGGGAGCTGTAGCTCGGGTCGCCAAACGTCTTGATGAGCTGCTGCGCCGGCTTGCCAATCCACTGACGGACAACGGACGGGCTCAGGGCCGGTGTGCCGGAGAGCGCGGAGCTGGCAAAGGCCGTCACGCCGGCGGCCAGCATGGCAATAGTCAGGACCAGGATAATAGAAGCTTTCATGGAGTCTCCTCGTTCATGATGGTGCGCGTCAAAGAGTCCACCAGTCAGAATATACGGGAACCTGTCGGTGCATCGGTCGGATACGAGTCACGAGCCGGCTACAAATCAGTACTATAGACGCGATGCCGCAGTTCCAGGTGGTCGCCCTCGCGCATGTCTCCGGGAGGAAGCTCCTGCTCGTACGCAGCGCCGGCAAGAACGGGTTCTACCTTCCGGGCGGCAAGCCCGAGCCGGGGGAGTCTGAGATGGAGACCCTGGCGCGCGAGATCAGGGAAGAGCTGGACTGCGGCCTGGAGCCTTCCAGCATTTCCTACCTGACGACCACGGTTGCCCAGGCGTTCGCAAAGCCGCCGGGTGTCCAGGTGGCGGTCAGGACCTACACCGGCGAGCTGGTGGGCACCCCGCGCCCGACCTCCGAGGTGGAAGAGCTGCGCTACTTCGGCCGTGAAGAATACCTGTCCATGCCGAGCCGGGCCCCTGCCGCGGAAGCGCTGCTGGAAAAGCTGGCCCGGATGGGGCTCGTGGATTGAACGCGGCGCGCACCGGGCGCAGCCGGTAGCCGGTCCTTCTGCGGCCGGGCAACAAGCACGGCCGCGGTGAAGAGGCCCACCAGCGCCCCTCCGCCCGAGACCGGGTCCCTGATCACCGCCGCTTCTCTCGCCGCGCCTGGATGGCGTTGAAGATGGCCTCTGACGTGGAAGGCGCCGGAAGCGGGACCTCTCCCCCGGGCTCGCCGAAGGAGGCCACGGCGTCACGGATGGCTTCCCGCACGGAGAACGCCAGCATGAGCGGCGGCTCACCCACGGCCTTGCTGCCGTGGATGGTGCCCGGCTGGGTCGCCCGGGGAAGCATCGTGACGTGCATCTCAAGGGGAGCGTCACTGATGGCCGGCACCTGGTAGGTGCTGGCGCTGTGCGTGAGCAAGCGGCCCGCCGTGTCCCAGAGAAGCTCCTCCCGCGTGAGCCACCCGGCGCCCTGCACGAAGCCGCCTTCTATCTGGCCGCGGTCCACCGCGGGATTCAGGGACTCTCCCACGTCGTGCACGATGTCGGTGCGCAGCACGCGGTGCATTCCCGTGTAGCCGTCCACCTCCACCTCGCTCACCGCGGCGCCACAGGCAAAGTAGTAAAACGGCCTGCCTTCCTGCGTTGCCCAGTTCCAGGTGATACCGGGCGTGGCGTAGAAGCCGGTGGCAGAGAGACTGATCCGCTGCTGGTAGGCCTCCTTGCACACGTCGGCAAAGGCGACGCGCGCGGCGGCGGCCCTGCCGTCCCCGGCCCTTCCTTCCTGCACGAACCCCTCCGCAAACACCAGGGACTCCGGCGCCACCGCGTGCCCCGTCTTCTTCGCAAGCAGGCCGGCCGCCACCGGCGCCAGCCGGTCGCGAAGCGTGACGCAGGCCGCCTTCACGGCGGCGCCGTTCAGGTCGGACCCGGAGGAGGCGGCCGTGGCGGAGGTGTTGGGGACCTTGTCCGTGCTGGTGGGCATGATGCGGAGCGCTTCCGCCGTGACCCCCAGCTCCCGCATTGCCACGCCGAGCACTTTCGTGTGCAGGCCCTGGCCCATCTCGGTGCCGCCGTGGTTCACCTGGACGGTCCCGTCCTGGTAGACGAGCACCAGCGCGCCACCCTGGTTGAACGTGGAGAACGTGAAGGAGATCCCGAACTTCTCCGCGGTCACGGCAAGGCCGCGCTTCACGCGGTCGTGCGTGCGGTTCCACTCGTCCACGTCCGCTCGTCGCCGGTCGAACTCCGCCTGCGCCAGGACCTGCTCCCACATCGCGGAGAGCCGGTTGTCCCCAATGTCCTGGCCGTAGTGGGTCGTGTTGGTCGGCCCGGTCCCGTGGTACATGTTGCGCCGGCGCACCACCTCCGGCCGAAGGCCGAGGCGCCGGGCCACGCGATCCACGATCTCTTCCATGACGAGCATGCCCTGCGGTCCGCCGAACCCCCGGAACGCGGTGCTGGAGGTCGTGTTCGTGCGGGCCACCCGGCCGCTGAACCGGACCGCGGGAATGTAGTAGACGTTGTCGGTGTGGAACAGGGCGCGGTCGATGATCGGCTGCGACAGGTCCAGGGACCACCCGCCGTCGGAGACCAGGTCCACGCGCGCCGCCAGGATCCTGCCCTCGTCGTCGTAGCCGACGGAGAACGTGGAATAGAACGGATGGCGCTTGCCGGTGATCTGGATGTCCAGGTCACGGTCGAGCTGAAGGCGCACCGGCTGCCCCGTGCGCCGGGCGGCCAGGCCGACGAGCGCGGCGAACGTGTTCCCCTGCACTTCCTTGCCGCCGAACCCGCCGCCCATGCGCGGGGCCTGCACCACGATGCGGGCCCGCGGAAGCTCGAGAACCTCGGAAAGGATCGCCTGGATCTCTGACGGGTGCTGGGTGGAGGAGCACACGAACAGTGTGTCATCCTCTCCCGGCTCCGCCCACGCCGCGTGGGTCTCCAGGTAGAAGTGCTCCTGGCCGCCGTTTGCGAACTCTCCGTCCAGCCGGTGCGGCGCGCCGGCAAGCGCCGCGTCACAGTCACCGCGCGTGAGCACGTGGGGCTCCGTCAGGAAGCTGCCCTGAGCGATTGCCTCCCGGGCGCCCAGGATCGGAGGAAGCGGCTCGTAGTCCACTTCCACGAGGGCCGCCGCGGCGCGGCACTCCTTGATCGAACGGCCCACCACGAGCGCGATGAGTTGGCCGTGGTACTGCACTTCGTCGGCGGCCAGCAGCGGCTCGTCGTTGCGGGAGGTTCCCACGTTGTTGTGCCCGGGAATGTCCTCCGCCATCAGGACCGCTGTCACGCCGGGGGCCCGGCGCGCTTTCTCCGCGCTGCGGCGCGTAATCCGGGCACGGGCGTGCGAGGAGCAGACCGGCCAGGCCTCCAGCATGGGGCGGTGCTGTGCGAGGTCGTCCACGTACAGCGCGCCGCCGCTCACGTGGCCCCGGGCACTTTCGTGATGGAGCGCGCGCGTGGCGTCCGCCGCGATGGCGGGGTCCCCGTGCGCAAACTCCAGGCTGCCGTCCATGGACACGCTCTGATCGCCGGAGGCGAACTTCTCCCACAGACTGACAATCAGCCCTTGCCGGTAGCCCGCCGTTCCGCGGCCGTCCGTGATCGGCTGATACTCGCCGCGGAGCGCCTCCGCCACCGCTTCCCGCGCCTCCGCCAGACGCCGACCTTCCAGCGCCTGCTCGGCCTTGCGCGCGCGCCGCGTGGCAAGCGCCACGCCGCCGTAGGCGATACGGGCGCTGCGCACGGTGCCGTCCGGGGCCACCTCCACGCGGAAGGCGCCCGCCACGATGCTGATGTCCAGCTCCCGGCGCTTGGAGACCTTCTGGAAGTCGGCGCGGGGCGCGCCAGGAGCGCCCCCTGCCCTGCCGTCGGCGCCGCGCGGGATCACGATCTGGCGGATCAGCTCCCGCGGCTTCAGCGCGGTCTTGCGGTAGCCGAGGAAGAACTCCTCCAGCGGGAGCCTGCGCTGTCCCGCCGCGGACTCCAGCACCACGGAGGCGTCCAGCGTGAGGAGGACCGGCGCGCTGTCCCCGATGGGGGACGCGGTAGCGAGATTGCCGCCCATGGTTGCCCGGTTCCTGATTCCCCGGGAGGCAAACACGCGCAGCATCTTTGCCAGGGACGGGTACTCCGCGGCCGCCGACTCCTCGATGGCGGTCAGGGTGGCGGCGCCCCCGATGCGCCACTCGCTTTCCGTTCGCTCAATGCGGGTGAGCTCCGGCACGCCCTCGGTGGAGATGAGAAGCGGGTAGGACAGGAACTTCTTGTTGATGTCCACGCCGATCTCGGTGGCGCCGCCCACCAGGCGCGCCTCCGGGTGCACCTCCCAGGTCGCGAACAGCTCGGAGAGGGACACCGGACGCAGGAACAGCTCACCGTGGGAGGCGTAGTCCAGCGGCGCGGGGGCTGCCACGGGCCGGGCCAGCCGCTCACGGAAGGGATCCGGCTTCCCGTTCTCCCGGTCGCGCTGGGCCAGCGCCTCCAGCGCGGCGTCCCGTATGGGCCGGTAACCCGTGCATCGGCAGATATTGCCGCTCAACTGGTCGCTGAGCTGGCGGGAGTCATGGCAGTCGGTTCGGTACCACGCCTCGAACAGGGACACCACGAACCCGGGCGTGCAGTAGCCGCACTGGGAGCCGTAGGCCTCCACCATGTGCGCCTGCACGGGGTGCAGCGTGCCGCCGGAGGCCAGGCCCTCCACGGTCACGATCTCGCGCCCGGCGAGCATCGGCAGGAGGGCGATGCAGCTATTGAACGCCCGGTAGGTGGGCGCGCCGGCCGCGTCACGGTCCACGAGCGCCACGGTGCAGGCGCCGCAGTCGCCTTCCGCGCAGCCGCACTTCGTGCCCGTGTAGCCGTGAGTGCGCAGGTACTCCAGCAGCGTGGTGGTGGGAGCCACGTCCTGCACCACGACCTGCCGGCCGTTGATGGTGAGGGAAAAGCTGCCGGCAGGAGCGTGGGCCGGCGTATCGGCGCCGCGGGGGACGTGCGTCCGCGCCCTCGCGGCGGCCTGGGGGCGTTTCATGGCTCTAGTGTACTCTCGCCGCGAGCGTGTCTGCAACCGGGCCGGTCACTCGAAGTGCTTCAGCCCCTTCCAGTTGAACGGCACTTTCAGGCCGCGCAGCACATACACGGGGATGTTCGTCTCGTACGGCATGGCGTAAGGATTGTCGATGCGTCCCGCCACCGTCACGTCCTGGTAGGCGGCGCGGTACTCGTCCGGCTTCCCGCCGGCAACGATCACCACGTTGGCGTTGTGTCCCATCGGCCCCCACAGGTAGTAGTTGTTGTGGCCGCTGATGGCGGGTGGAAGCCCCAGAGGCCGCCCGAACATGTCGATGGCCGCGGCCTCTCCGTAATTGCGGCCGAAGAACACGGCCTGCGCCTGGTCAGCCGGAGGCAGCGCGTGGTAGACAGCGGCCACCTTCTCCGCCATCTCCCGCCAGCCGAACTGGTCCGCGTAGTACTGGGGAAGCTCGCCAAGTGCCGAGCGCTCGCTGGTGCCCGCCGATGAGCTCAGGTGGAGCATCTGCTCGAAGCGGATGAACGAATCCACGGGAAGGATCGGGACACCGAGCGGGGCAAAGAACAGGGAGAGGACGGCCAGCGCCCCCGCATAGGCGGCCCGGGAGATGGTGCGCTTCATCACGCCTTCCAGCCAGACCCCGCCTCCGGCCAGCAGGATGGGGTACAGGGGCGCCGCGTAGTAGTCCTTTCCGTGCACCAGGATGGCCAGGGCCACCACGACGACCCACGCCACCGCGAATGCGCGGTACGCCGCCAGCTTCGGCCGGATCCCGAACGCCCACAGGCCGAGGATCCAGACCGGCGCTGCCAGCGGCCCCATCATGAGGACCTCCTGCGCCAGGTACGCTCCCGGCGGCAGGACCCGGTTTTTCCACTCCACGCCCGCGCGCGCCAGCTCGGCGAACGGCCATCCGTGCTGGTACTGCCACAGGAGGTTGGGAGACACGATCACGAGCGCGAGGAGCGCCCCCAGCCAGAGCCACGGCTTGAGGAACGAGCGCCGCAGCGGCGTGGCAAGGATGCCCACGAATATGCCCGCGAGGAAGAACGCGAACAGGTACTTCCCCAGCACGCTCACGCCGGCAAAGGCGCCGAACGCGAGCCACCATTTCTCGTTGCCGGTCTGCGCCAGTTTGACGAGGCACCACGCGCAGCCCATCCACGTGAGCGGCTGCAGCAGGTCGGTAGTGAGGAGCGTGCCGTCGATGAGCAGCACGGGAGCCCCGAACGCGCACAGGCCGGCCAGTGCTTGAGCAAAGACGCCGCCGCCGAGGGCTGCGGCGAACTCCGCCGTGAGCGCCACGGTCACCGCCATGACGATCGCGGGACAGAGCTGGAATACCCACAGGCTGCCGCCGCCTGCCTGCCAGAGGAAGCGGGAGATCAGCGGGATCAGGGGCGGCTGGTCGACGTATCCCCACGCCAGCCGCTGGCCACAGACGATGAAGTACAGCTCGTCACGGAAAAACCCGTAGCCGCCGGCCGCCGCAAGGTGGAGCACCAGGGTGGCCAGGCCGAGGATCACGGAGGGCCGAACGAGCGGGCGCAGGGAAGCCGGGAAAGAAGACGTTTGTGTCATGGCCCCAGCCTACCAGAAGGCGGCCCGGACGGGGAACGGTCCCCTCAGCCATCCCGGCTCAAAGGGCGCAGGAGACGGACCGCCTCCTCCAGTGAATCGGTGCACGGGAAGAACGTCTGCAGGTGCATGAGCTGGAACACGGTGAGCACCTTTGGATGCGGCCGCACGATGGTGAGCGATCCGTTTCGTTCCATGAGCACACGCAGCAGCGCCAGCAATGTCCCCACGCCGGTGCTGGACACGTAGTCCACCGTGTGCAGTCCCAGCAGGATGTGGAGGAACCCGGAGTCCGCCGCCTTCAGGACCGCGGCCCGCAGGAAGTTGCAGCTATGGGCGTCCACGCTGCCGGCCAGGTCCAGGTACAGGCAGGAGTCCGCTGACGGCACGGCACGGGGGATGATGCGCAGGTAGTCGCAGGAGCCATCCACGACAAGGGGCGACGGAGGCTCGCGGGTGTGTGGATCGCCCATGTGCGGCCCGTGGATCAGGAGGCAGCCTGGTTCGGCGCCGGGCCGCCGCGCAGAGACTCCAGGGCGTCCAGCTCGGAGGCGACAATGGGAAGGAAACCGCTCAGCCGGGTCAGCTCGAAGACGCGCTGCACGGACCTCGACACATTGCAGATCCGCAGCGGCCGGGAGCTGGTGGTGAGCAGGGCGTTGATGGACAGGAGCGCCGCCACGCCGCTGGAATCAATGAAGCGCACACCCTTGAGGTTGAGGACCACGCCCTGGCTGTCTCCCGCCGCCAGCCGCTGCACGGCCTCCCGCAGCCGGTAGGCGTTGTACAGGTCCAGCTCGCCGCTCACGTCGAGTACGTGCTTTTCCTCGTGGGCCCGTATCGAGATCTCCATCTATCTTCCTCCCGCCGGCGACGCCGCGCCGCCGCTCACGCGCTTGCCCCCTGCGGGCCGGCGGCCAGCCGCTCCGGCGGCAGGCGCAGCGTCAGGCTGGCGCGCGTCTCCCCGTCCCCGGAGGTGAGCTGGAACGTGTCGGTCCCGAAGCCAAGATTGCGCAGCATGAAGCTCATCATCACGATGCCCAGGCCCGCGCCCTCCAGCCCGTCCTCGGACCGGGGGAATGCGTCCGCCAGGCACTGGTGCCGGGCCGCGATGGCCAGCTTGTCCCGGATGCGCGCGTGCTCCGCCTCGGTGAGCTCCGCGTTGTTGCGCACCATGACGGACACCCCGGAGGGAAGAAGGCTGAAGTCGATCTTCACGTTCAGCCCGGCCTTCTTCTGCCGCGCGAGGAACGCGTCGATGTCGGCCACCGTGTCGCTCTTGAAGCCCTGCATCCCCTGCGCGTACTGCTCGGGGTCCCGGATATCCAGCCCGCGCTCGTGGAAGTACACCCGCTTCGTGTTCGCCTTGCGGGCGTTGGCCACCAGCTCGTGGACGCAGTAGGTCAAGTTCGTGTGCAGGTGTCCCATGCCCGCCAGCCGAAGGTAGGCGCCGAAGATCCGGTCGATATGCGCCCGTTCGGCGGGGCGATACCGGCTGGTCGTCACCGTCAGCGTCTGTCCCGTCACCACGGAATAGTAGACCGATTCCCACAGTCCCTTGGGTTTCATCAGCCGCGCTCCTTGCGCGCATCATGGGCACGCATTGTTAGCGTTCCCTGTGGCCTCCCGTAATATCTCGTTAACTCCGGCGACTTTCCGCCCGCGGAGAGTTAACGTCGAACTAACACACAATTCGTCACCGGCTAACGGTGCGCCGGGCACAGTGGAGCCCGCAGACACGGTCAGAAGGAGATGAGCGAACCGGCCGCCACGGCACCCCTGTCCCCCTCCCCGGCTCCCGACGATCAGCAGGACCTGCTCGTGGAGGCCCCTCCCCTTCCGATGCCCGGGGAGGCTCTTGCCCGGCTGGCCAGCAACCGCTTTGCCGTCCACAAGGGAACCGAAGTGTTCGCGCTGGCAACCGCCATGGACAAGACACCGGACGTGATGGCCGTCGGCGTGGTGGACGAGAACGACGCTCCGCTCGGGGTGATTTCCCGCCGGCACCTCTTCGACCACCTCGGCAAGATGTACGGCCGCGACCTGTACAAGCGCAAGCTCGTGTCGGAGCTCGTGCAGCCGGCGCGGTCGTTCCGCGCGGACCTCAACGTGTTCGCCGCCGCGGAACTGCTCCGGGACGACCTGCGCCGGATGGACGACACCTGGTACCTGCTGGTGGATCCGGCCGGCCGGTTCCAGGGCGTGCTCTCTTCCCGCAACCTGCTGATCTACCTCTCGGAGACCACGGCGCGGGACCTCGCGCTGGCGCGGCGCCTGCAGACCTCCATCGTGAGCGAGCGGTTCTCGGCGGACCACCCCCGGCTCACGCTGGCCTGCTACTCCAAGATGGCCAAGGAAGTGGGCGGCGATTTCTACGCGGTCAAGGAGCTGGACGCCAACCGTGTCCTGCTGGCCCTCTGTGACGTTTCCGGCAAGGGGATCGCCGCCTCCCTGGTCACCGCGGTGCTCGGGGGCATCTTCGACACGTACTCCGCGCAGACCTCGCTCCGCGGGTTTCTCCGTCGGCTGAACCGCTACCTGTTCGACACGTTCCGGCTGGACTACTTCGTGACGGGAGTCTTCATCGAGCTGGACCGGGAGCGCGGGGAGGCGACCATCTGCGACATGGGTCACTCCTACCTGCTGGCGATGAGAGGAGCGTCGCTCCTGCGTCCGGGAGACGGCACCTCCAACCCGCCGCTCGGCGTGGCCCCGGAGACGGTGCCCGTGCTCGGAAGCTGCCGCATGGGTCCGGGGGACCTCTTCCTTCTGTTCACGGACGGCCTGGTTGACCAGCGCAACCCTGGCGGAGAGGACTACACGGAGGCCCGGCTGTGGAAGCTGCTGCGAACGCATCCGGACCTGCCGGTGGAGGAGCTGGGGTCCGTGATTGAGAGAGACTGCGAGCGCTTCCGCCAGGGTCAGCCACAGGGCGATGACCTGACGTTCATGATCCTGCGGTATCGATAGGCGGCGGGCGAAGGAACCGGCCGAGGGGAGGGCCGACCAGGGTTCCGTCCCGGAACACGGTGGCGCCGCGCAGCAGCGTACGGCGGATCGACCCTGCCAGCGGCTGTCCCACGTACGGACTGAGATGGTGCCGGTCCAGCAACTCGCCTTCCGCCACCGGCGCCCGGGACGAAAGGTCCACCAGCGCAAGGTCCGCGTCACCGTCCACGCGGATCCCCCCCTTGCCGGGGAGCCGGAACCGGCGCGAGACGTTGTCCGACACCCGGGACGCGATCTGCTCGAGCGGGATCCCCAGCGTGATCAGCGCGCGAAGCGTGGCTTGCGCGCCGCTGACGCCGCCCCACGCGCCAAAGAAGTCCCCCGCCTGCTTCATGGACGGCGGAGACGGTGAGTGGTCGGAGCCGATGGTGTCCACCCGACCGGCGGCCACCTCCCGCACCAGGGCCGCGCGCTCGGACTCGGACCGAAGCGGAGGGGCGCACTTCGCCCGGGCGCCCAGGCGCTCCATGTCGTCGCCGGTGAAGAACAGGTAGTGCGGGCAGACCTCGCACGTGGCATCAGACCGGCCTTCTTCCACGGCGCGCCGGATGAGACCGACACCGCGCGCCGAGCTGGTGTGAACGACGTGCAGGGCGCACCCTGTCTCCTCCGCAAACGCCAGCGCTCGGGAGATCGCCTCTGCCTCCGCGGAAATGGGGCGGGATTCCAGGTAGTCGCGGACCGATGTGCGCCCGGCGCCGCGCGCCGCGGCGGCCAGCACGGAGGTCATGCCGTCGTTCTCCGCGTGCACCGCCACCGGCAGCCCGAGCCGGGCCGCGATCTGCATGCCGCGGAACAGCGTCTCATCGTCGCACCGGCGGAAGTCATCGATGCCGCTGCCGGACATGAACGCCTTGAACCCCACCACGCCGCGTTCCGCGAGCGCCTCCAGGTCACCCAGGTTGTCCGGCGTGAGCCCGCCCCAGAGCGCAAAATCGGCGCGCGCCCGTCCCTGGCACGCCTCCAGCTTCCGGTCAAAGGACGCCGCGGTGAGCGTGGGCGGGGAGGAGTTCAGCGGCATGTCGATGAAGCACGTCCCGCCGCCGGCCACCAGCGCGGCCGATCCCGTGGGGACCCCTTCCCAGGCGTCGCGCCCCGGGTCGTTGAAGTGCACGTGCGCATCCAGCACGCCGGGGAACACGTGAAGGCCGGTGGCATCTATCGTCTCCCGGGCGCCGCCACCGATCTCCGGGGCCAGCGCGCTGACCCGGCCGTCCTCGATTGCCACGTCCAGGCGCGCCACGCCGCTGGACCTGACCACCATGCCCCCGCGGATGATGCAGTCACGCGCCATCTCAGCTTCCCCGGTAGGTTGAATACGACCACGGAGACACCAGCAACGGCACGTGGTACGAGGCCGCCGGGTCTTCCACCACGAACACCACGGGCACCTCGTCCAGGAACCGGCCCGCGTCGCGCTCGCCGCGCGCCTGGAAGTAGTCCTTCACGTGGAACAGGAGCTGGTAGGTGCCGGCAGCGAGCTCCGCGCCTTCCAGCAGCGGCGCATCGGTGCGGCCGCCGGCGTTCGTGGTCACGCTGCGGATCGGCGCCGCCGACGGCAGCCTCCACAGGTCGACCTTCATCCCGGCGGCCGGCGTGCCGCGCGAGGTGTCCAGGACGTGCGTGCTCAGCTTTCCCATTTTCACTCCCGGCTCACGGTGCCGTTGATCTGGCCGTACGGCTCGCTGGTGGCGACGAAGATCTCGTTCCTGTTCTCCAGCCCGAACGGCGCGAGGTTCACCAGCAGGCGGTGCTGGTTGGGCATTCGCAGGGACACGGAGCGCACCAGCGGGCACCGTGCCAGCAGCGCTTCCCCCATGGCGTAGAGCGTCTGCTGGACGCTCGCGCTGTCGTGCAACGCAAATGTCTCCAGGAGCGCGGCGCGGGCCGCCTCAAAGGTACCGGCCAGGGTGCCGGCCCCGCCGTTTGGCGCCGCGCCGCCCGCGCGCCCGGCCCCGGCCTGCCCCGCCGCGTATTCCCATTCCGCGTCCACGGCCGTGGCAAAGATCCGGTCCGTGGACTCCGGCAGCGTAGTAAAGCGGTCCTTGAAGAAGCCCGTGAAGCTGGACCGCGTGGTCTTCAGGACTTCCAGGCCGCGGATGCCGCCCCAGTGGGAGCTGGCACCTCGCTCCCGGCGCACCCGTGCCGTGCGGACCCCCGAGCCCTGGCGCGTGAAGGAGTGCGGATGCGCGGCGCCGTCCACGGTGATCCGGGACCAGCCCTGCTCATCGATGGAAACCTCGGCCCATGCCACCTGGTCGAACCGAAGGAAATGGTCCGAAAGGATGCCGGCAAACGCTTCCGGGCAATCGAACTCGTTCGTCCGGGCAAGCGCGTACACCGTGTTCTTCATCGTGTCGGTGGGGATGCAGGAGGAATTGTCACCGTCGGTGTACACCGCCCCGAAGGCGCCGCCCAGCGCGACCTGGACCGTGTACTCCTGCAGCACGTGCTGCGCGCCGGCCCGGCTCACTTTGGTGAGCCTCACGCCGCACTTTCCATAGGAGTTGTCCGCCAGTCGTGTCATGCTGGTTCCTCCGTCACCAGGTCCTGCAGTCGAAGCCATGCAATCCGAGCGATCTCGGAAAGGGCCGTGCTCACTTCCTCCTCGGGAGAGTGAGCCAGGCGCTCCGGAAAGGCCCGAAGGATGGCATCCTTTCGGTTCTCCCGGGCGCAGATCACGAACGGGAACCCGAACCGTTGCCGGTAGGCCTTATTAAAGGAAAGAAACGCGTCCGCCTCCGAAGGGCTGAGCGCGTCCAGCCCGGCAGAGGCCTGCTCCCGGGCGGAGACGCCGCCGATGGACGGGTCTCTCGCCATCCGTCCGACCAGGTCGGGGTGCGCGCGGATCAGACCGAGCTGCTCGTCTGCCGACGCGGCACGGACGGTGGCCACCAGCGCCTCGTGCAGCGCGGTCACGGTGGGGAACGGACGGCGCGTCCACGTGCGCTCTGCGATCCACGGGGAGTGTTCGAACACCGGCCCCACGGTGGAGACGAACTCCTCCCGCGCCGCAGCGTTCAGCTCAGAGAGCCTCCGGGGCGTGCTCACGCTGCCAGCGCCTCCTCCAGCACCCGGACGGCAAGGGCGATATGCTCCACCCGGCTCAGCTCGGCCGGGTTGTGGCTGATCCCGTCCTTGCTCGCCACGAACAGCATGGCGGCCGGCACCAGCGGCGCCAGGATGGCGGTGTCATGGAGCGCGCCGCTGGTCACATCGGGAAGCGGAACATCGATGCGCCGCCCGGCCTCTCGGAGGCGTCCGCAGACGCCGGCGTCCAGGGGAACAACCGGCACACTCTCCGTACGCTCCAGCGTGATGGCCAGCCCCCGGGAGGCCGCGAACCGGGCCAGCCGGTTTCGAAGCCGCTCCTCCCCGCGGTCCAGCACTGCCGGGGAGGCGGAACGGAAGTCGATGGTGAAAAAGGCGCGGCCGGGGATCACGTTGATCGCATTGGGGTCCACGACCAGTCGGCCCACCGTGATGACGGTATTGTCCGAGTCTCCCACCCGCAGATCGCGGGCCAGCGCTTCCAGGTAGCGGATGCACTCCGCCGCGCCGGCCAGCGCGTCCCGGCGGTCGTCCATCGTAGTGGACCCGGCGTGGTTGGCGGTGCCTTCCAGGGTGCAGGAATACTGTCGCCGGCCGTTGATGGCCGTGACCACGGCAAGCGGCTCTCCCCGTTTCCACAGGGAGGCCCCCTGCTCCACGTGCACCTCCACGAGTCCGTGGTAGGAGGCCGCGGAGAAGCGTTCCTGCTCCAGGCGGCCGGGGTCCACGCCGTGCGGGGCGCCGGCCTCCAGGTAACTCTGCCCCGCCGTATTGCGAAGTGCTGCCAGCTCTCCGGCAGAGAGCGTGCCCGCCCACGCCCGGCTCCCCAGCATGCCCAGGCCGAACGTGGTGCCCTCTTCCTCCGCGAACACGATCAGCTCCACGGGCGCCGACGGGTACCCGCGAAGGAGCTCCAGGGCCGCCACGACACCGGTGACCCCGTCATACTTCCCGCCCGTGGGCACGGAGTCCACGTGAGAGCCGCACAGCCACGCGCGCGCGTCCCAGGACAGGCCCTGCGGCCGGGCGTGCAGGTTGCCGGCCGCATCCACGCGGACCCGGCACCCGGCAGCCTCTGCTGCCTCCTGCACGTAGTTGCGCGCGCGCCTCCAGGAAGGGGAGAACGTCGGACGGCTGTAGCCCACGACGGCCGGGGTCTCGGAAAAACCCGCAATCGCGTCGATGTCACGGGAGAGCCGCGCGGCGTCCGCGCTCATGTGCCGAACTCCTTGCGCCAGCGCGTTCCCGTCTGCTCCATGGCGCTCTCTGCCGCGGTCCGGCGCAGGCGGTGAAGCTGGGGCATCCCCAGCGCCCACTCCTGCATCCAGTCCCGCGCGAAGATGCCGCGCTCCGTCTCATCGAAGATCTGCCGCACGGCCTTCTCGTCGATGACCCGTGGCCCGCGGGTGCGCACCGCGAACTCGCAGGTGCGGCTGCACCGGGACGTGAGGTAGCTCTCTATCCCGTGCTCGTCCATGACGTCCAGCACGCTTCGCAGGGACCGTATGGCCTTGGCGTAGGCGAAGCTCGGCGCGTAGCCGTGGTCCACCATGACCTGGAAGCACAGCCTCATGAGCTGGATGGCCCCGCCGTAGAGGATCTGCTCCTCGAAGTTGTCCCCCTCGGTCTCGTGCTGGAAGGACAGCTCCACCACGCCGGCGCGCGTGGAGCCAACGGCCCTGGCAATGGCCAGCACGATCTGCCGGGCGTTGCCCGTGGCATCGTGGTCCACGCTCACGCAGCCGTACACACCCTCCCCCTTCTCGTACTTCTGCCGCACGAACGCGCCCGGCGCGTTGGGCACGAACAGGACCGTGTTCACGTCCGCCGGCGGCCGGATGGCTCCGTAGAGCACATTGAACCCGTGGCAGAAGCACAGCGTCTGGCCGGCGCGCAGGTTCGGCGCGATGTCGGAGGCGTACAGCCCCGGCTGGGCGGGATCGGCAAGCTCGATGAGGAGGACGTCCGCCTTCTTCACCGCGTCCGCGATTCCCATGGACTCGAAGCCGTCCGCCGCTGCCTGCGCCCGTGACGGGCTGTGCTCCGGCGGCCGCGTGCCGATGATGACCTTGCACCCGCTGTCCCTGGCGTTGGCGGCCTGCGCCTTTCCCTGGATCCCGTAGCCGATCACGGCGAGCGTCTTCCCCTTCAGGATACCGAGGTCCACGTCCGCATCGCGATAGATCTTTTCCATTGAGTGTGCTCCCCGCGCTACAGCGCGATCTCCCGGTTCACGTTCTTGTAGTACAGGTAGCGGGACGGCAGCGGGCCGGCCGCGTAGTAGCTCTGGGGGCACCACGGTCCCATCCAGATGAAGTCCGTGGCCTCCACTTCCATCCAGGAATCCCCCAGGAAATACACGCCCTTGCCCTGGAGCATGTACAGGCCGTGCTCCATGACGTGCGTCTCGGTGACCGGAAGGCCGTGGCCGGTCTCAAAGGTGAAGATGTTCATCGCCAGGTCGTAGGAGATCTCGTCGGGCACCAGGCATTGCAGCAGTGCCCCGGGGTCGTCGCAGTAGATCTCTCCCTTCACCCTCCCCTGGTCGCCGAC
>DASRZR010000446.1:0-4011 GCA_035686185.1 Spirochaetia bacterium
GGCCCGCGGACGACGCGGCCGCGCCCAAGAGCATCGTGGTGTCGGACGATTTCGACTGGAAGGGAGACCGCCCGCTTGCCCGGCCGCTGCGTTTCACCACGATCTACGAGACGCACGTGAGGAGCCTGACGATGAGCCCGACCTCCGGCGCGGCCCACCCGGGGACGTTCCGCGGCGTCACCGAGGTCATCCCGTACCTCGCCGATCTCGGGATCACCGCGATCGAGCTCCTGCCGGTCCAGGAGTTCGACGAGCTGGCCAACCCCCACGCCAATCCGCGCACCGGCGAGCCTCTGCAGAACTACTGGGGCTACGACACCATCTGCTTCTTCGCGCCGAAGGGACGCTACTCGAGCGCCGGCGCGCTGGGGGAGCAGGTGACCGAGTTCAAGGAGATGGTGCGCGCGCTGCACGCCGCGGGCATCGAGGTGATCCTTGACATCGTGTTCAACCACACGGCGGAGGGGGATGAGACCGGGCCCACGCTCTGCTTCCGGGGGTTCGACAACTCCATCTACTACCTGCTGGACGAGCAGGACCCGCGCCGGTACCTGAACTACACGGCCTGCGGCAACACGCTGAACTGCAACCATCCGCTGGTGCGCACGCTCATCATCGACTGCCTTCGCTACTGGGTGGTGGAGATGCACGTGGACGGCTTCCGTTTCGACCTGGGGTCCGTGCTCGGCCGCGACCGGGACGGGAAGCTGCTCGCCAACCCTCCCATCCTGGAGCGGATCGCGGAGGATCCCGTGCTGCGGCAGACGAAGATCATTGCGGAGGCGTGGGACGCGGCGGGCGCCTACCAGGTGGGCTCGTTCCCCGGCGGCCGCTGGGCGGAGTGGAACGACAAGTTCCGAAGCGACGTGAGACGATTCTGGAGAGGGGATGCCGGCATGGTCCCCCGGCTGGCCACGCGGCTGGCCGGAAGCTCCGACCTCTACCTTCGGGATGGCCGCAAGCCGTTCCACAGCATCAACTTCGTGAGCTCCCACGACGGGATGACGGCGAATGACCTGGTGAGCTACGCGCGCAAACACAACGAGGACAACGGGGAGGGCAACGCGGACGGGCTTACCCCGGAGGAGTCGGCGAACTACGGCGTGGAGGGTCCGACCCGGGACCGCGAGATCGAGGCCGTTCGCAACCGGCAGGTGAAAAACCTCCAGGCCACGCTGCTCCTGTCCCTCGGGACACCGATGCTGCTCGGCGGTGACGAGTTTCGCCGCACGCAGCGCGGCAACAGCAACCCCTGGTGCCAGAACAACGAGATCTCCTGGTACGACTGGCGCCTGCGGGAGAAGCATGCGGACGTGCACCGCTTCGTCCGGGAGATGCTGGCGTTCCGCCGGCGCCACCCGGCGCTGCTGCGGCCGGAGTTCTACTCGGGCCGGACCGAGCGCCACGACCGGATCCCCGACATCTCGTGGCTCACGGAAGAGGCCGAGCCGGCGGACTGGGCCGCGGAGCGGCGCACGCTGGCGCTCGTCATCGACGGAAACAAGTCCGAGACCGACGCGGACCGGGACGACGCCGACATCCTGCTGATGCTGAACGCCTCCGCCGAGCCGGTGCTGTTCACGCTGCCCCCGGTGCCGCAGGGCAAGGAGGCGTGGCACCGGGCCATCGACACGGCGCTTGCCTCCCCGGGGGACATCCTTCCGGCCGGAGCCGAGGAGCGCTACGTTCCATCGACTCGGCGGCTGGAGGGCAGATCGCTCGTGGTGATGCTGTCCCGGTGAGGGCGCGGCGCGGCCGGCGCTCCTTGAACGGGGCGGCCCGCCGGGTATAGGCTGGCGCTCGACCATGCGGCGGCGCATCCTCTTTGCCATCGGCGGCACCCTGCTGGTGATGCTCCTCATCATTTCCGCGTCGTCCAGCGCCATCCTGCGCGATGCGTACACCAACCTGGAGCATCGCTATATCGTGAGAGACATCCAGCGCGTGCTCGGCGACCTTGCCCGGCGTCCCGAGGCGCTGAGCCGGGTCGCCGAGGACTACGCGGCCTGGACTCCGATGTACGAGTTCGTGCGCCACCCCGCCGGGACGTTCGTCCAGGACACGTTCACCGAAGAAGGGGCGGAGAACCTCCGCCTGGGAATCGTGGTGGCGCGGGACGCCGCCGGGCACACCGTGTTTCGCCGGGACTTCGGGCTCGCTCCCTCGCAGGCCGGCATGACGGACAGCCTCCTGGAATGGCTGAACGCGCATCCCCAGTTCGCGCGCTTCCCGGACAAGGATGGGCAAGCCGCGGGGCTGCTGAATCTCCGCCAGGGGCTGCTCGTCGTCGCCGCCCGTCCGATCCTCGATGACCGCCGCTCGCTTCCCCCGGACGGCACGCTGATCATGGCGCGCGTGCTGGACTCCCGCACGATCCGCGAGATCGGGCAGCAGCTCCTGACCACCGTCGCGGTATACCCCCTGGACGCCTCCCTGCCGGATTCGGCGCAGAAGGCGCTGGCAAAGCTGGACCCGGCCACCCGGATGTACGTGGACGCGAGCGGCCCGACCGTGGTGTCCAGCTACTCGGTGGTCACCGGGCTGGACGGCTCCTCCATGGCGCTCGTGCAGGTCGATTCTCCCCGCGACATCCGTGACCTGGGCGCCCGCACGGTGGGGTTCTTCTTCATCTGGCTTTTCTTCGTGGGGGCGGGGTTCGGCGGCGTCGTGCTTCTCACCATTGAACGTACCGTGCTGTCCCGGCTGGTGCACCTCGGGCAGAGCCTCCTGGCCATCGGGACCGGCGGAGACGCCTCCCGGCGGATCGAGATATCGGGACGGGACCAGATTGCCTACATCGGCGCGGCCATCAACGGGATGCTGGACGCCCAGGCCAGGGCCACCGAGGAGCTTCGGGCCAGCGAGCGGCGCAACGAGGCGTTCCTCGATGCGGTGCCGGACGTGATCTTCCGCGTGACAAGGGACGGCACGATCCTGGACGCGCGCTCGCCGAGGCGGCTGCCGCTGCTGGAGGCCGTGGACGACCTGGTGGGCAAAGACGAGGAGATGATCCTGCCGCTGTACTCGTTCCTCTCCCCGGAGCTGTTCGACCGCTCCATCGCCGCGACGGCGGCCGCGCTGGACAGCGGCGCCGCCCAGCGCCTCGTATTCCACGTGGACACCGACGCCGGCCGTCGCTGGTACGAGGAACGCTTCGTGGCCAGCAGCGAGTCGGAGGCCATCGTCCTGGTGCGGGAGGTGACGGACCAGCGGGTGGCGGAGGAGGCCCGACGCAAGGAGATCCTGCTGAAGGAGATCCACCACCGGGTGAAGAACAACCTCCAGGTGATCTCCAGCCTCCTGGCCCTGCAGGCGGGAGCCACCTCGGAGCGTCACACGCGCGACCTGCTGAACGAGAGCAGGAACCGCGTGCACTCCATGGCGCTCATCCACGAGAAGCTGTACCAGTCCGTCGACGAGCGGGGGATCAGCTTCGCCGCCTACGTGAAGGACCTTGCGGCTCACCTGCGCCATTCCTACGCCGGCAACTCCGACGCGGTGAAGATGGCCATCGACGTGGAGGACATCACGCTGGACATGGACTCGCTGGTGCCCTGCGGGCTCATCATCAACGAGCTCCTGTCCAACGCGCTGAAGTACGCCTTCCCGGACGGTCGCACCGGCACGATTACCGTGCACATGCGCCGACGGCCCGAGAAGAGCTTCGTGCTCACCGTGACGGATGACGGCGTGGGCCTGCCCTCCGGCGTGGAGCTGGGAACGGCGCGCACGCTGGGCCTGCGGATCGTGGAATCGCTCGTGGCCCAGCTTCGGGGCACGCTCACCACCGGCAGGGGCCCGGGGGCCTCGTTCACGATCGAGTTTCCGGGGAAGTAGGATCCGGGGGATCCGGCCCGAGCCTCCCCGGCGCGCGTGCCTCCGATTCCATCAGGGACTGCAGGAGACGTTCCGCCCCGGCGCCGCGGCGCTGGATCTCACTCACCAGCTGCACGAACCTCCGCTTGTTGGCAAGCCGCGCCAGGAACGGATGCTCCTGGCGCAGCGCGCGGT
>DASRZR010000447.1:0-8053 GCA_035686185.1 Spirochaetia bacterium
CCACTTCCAGGCCTTCTCCTCTCCGACCCGGCGGGTCGTCACCTCCACGGAGTCGGCGGCCATGAACGCGGAGTAGAACCCCACGCCGAACTGCCCGATGAGGCCCGCACCCTTGCGCGCGTCCGCCGCCATGGCCTGAAGGAACTCCTTCGTGCCCGATCGGGCAATCGTTCCGAGGTTCTCCTCCAGGTCCTTCTCGGTCATCCCGATGCCGTTGTCGGACACGGTGAGCGTGGCCCGGTCCTTCGCGTCGAACGAGATGTCGATCCGGGGCACGAACGGCACGCCGCGGTATTCCTCCTGGGTGAGCGTGAGGTATTTCAGCTTGTCCAGCGCGTCGGAGGCGTTGGAAATGAGCTCGCGCAGGAAGATTTCGGTATTGGAGTACAGCGAGTGGATGATGAGCGTGAGAAGCTGGTTGACCTCTGCCTGGAACTGGTGCTTGGACATGGGATCACACTCCGAACAACGGGATTTCAAACGGGAACATACCGATAAACGCCAGCATCGTAAAGCCCGCCGAAGGCGGCCGCTCCCGGCGCGGCCCCTGGCCGCTGGCTTCGGGTCACTCCTCGCGTGTCGCCGTCGCCGGCCGAGGGGAGGCCGGCGACGCTGCTTCCGCGGGCCGTTCGGCGCGGGACGGCGCACCCGCAGGTATGCTCTTTCGAAGCGCCAGCTGCGGGAGAAAAAGGGTCACCAGGAAACCCGCCGCCACGACGAACATCCCCCAGAAGTACACGCGCGCCACGGCGTCCGTGAACGCCTTCTTCAGAGCCAGCTCCACGTCCGCCGTGAGGCCGGCGGCCACCTCGTCCAGGGACGCGCGGACCCCGGCCAGGACCTGCTGCACCTTGGCAGCGGAAGCGGGCGTGGCGGAGGCAGGGGCGCTCGCGCCAAGCATTTCCCGGTAGGTCTCCGGAAGGAGCGGGTCCGCCAGCAGGCTGTCCCGCGCGGCGGAGTCGTCGCGGCCGAGAGCGGCCTCCAGCCGATCGTAGAGGGCGGAAATCCGCGCCCGGACCTGGTCCCCGACGGAATGGACGTTGCCGGATTCCAGCTCCCCCAGGGAGACGGCCGCGGCGCCGGCGCGCGTCCCCTGCATCCCGGCCGGCAGGTACCTCGGAAGCTGCGTCGAGAGCACGCCGGCGAGGATCGTGCCGAACACGGCCACGCCGATGGTGGACCCGATGGACCGGAAGAACTGGCTGCTGCTGGTGGCCGCGCCGATCTGCCGGGGATCCACGGAGTTCTGGATGGCAAGCGTGAACAGGGGAAGGGCCGGCCCCAGCCCGACGCCGAGCACGATCATCCTCCACGTGACGGCGAGCCGGGTGGTCTCCGTGGACAGCCCCTGCATCAGGGCGTAGCCGGCGAACAGGAGCGCGGCCCCGGCGAGCAACAGGACCTTGTACCGGCCGTTCCGGCTCACCACCTGGCCGGAGACGAAGCTGGAGATCACCATGCCAAGGGTCATCGGCATGATCGTGAGACCCGCGGCGCTGGCGGAAACGCCCACCACCATGACCATGTAGATGGGAAGGAACAGGATGGCGCCGAAGAACGCCACGCCGGCAATCAGCAGCGCGGCCGCGTTGCCGACGACGAAGGTGCGGTTTCGGAACAGCTCGAACGGCAGGAGGGGCTCGGCGGCGCGCCGTTCGACGAGAAGGAAGGCCGCGGTCCCGATGACCGAAAGCGCGAACAGCCCGATGATCCGGGGAGAACCCCACGGGTACTCCTGCCCCCCCAGGCTCAGGGCGAGCAGCAGCGGGACCACTGCGGCAAGGAGCGTGACCGAGCCCCCCACGTCTATGGAGACCTTCCGGTCCCGGCGGGGCTTCAGCGCGGGCATCTGGAAGATGATGAACGTGAGCGCCACCAGCCCCACCGGCAGGTTCACGTAGAACACCCAGCGCCAGGACAGGCTGTCCGTGAGCAGGCCGCCCAGCCAGGGGCCCAGCACGCTGGAAGTGCCGAACACGGCGCCGAACAGCCCCTGGTAGCGACCGCGCTCCGCCGGCGCAAAGATGTCCGCCACCACGGTGAACGCGGTGGAGAAGATCCCGGCGCTGCCCAGGCCCTGCAGGGCACGGAAGGCGATCAACTCCGTCATCGACCGGGACTGGCCCGAGAGCATGGAGCCGGCGAGGAACAGCACCACGGCCGTCAGGATCACGACCTTGCGACCGTAGAGGTCCGAGAGCTTTCCGTAGATCGGGATCATGGCGGTGGAAGCCAGCAGGTAGGCCGTGACCACCCAGGTATAGAGGGAGAGGCCGTTCAGTTCCTGCAGGATGCGCGGCATGGCCGTGGCCACGATGGTCTGGTCCAGGGCGCCCAGCAGCAGCGCCACCATGATCCCGGCCAGCGTGAAGGCCCGCTCCCGTGGGGTCACCGTGTACATTCCGGAAAAATACTCACCGCCGGTTGGCGGGGTCCACTCTTCCGGTGTACCGTGCGGGGCGTATGACGGGGTCCATTCCCGGCGCCGCCCCCCGCCGGAAGCTCAAGTTCATCGGGTGCGAGATCATCTACCGGGAGGCCTGCTGGCTGGCCGCCACCTCCCCGGAGATGGTAGACGTGGAGTTCCTCCGCAAGGGCCTGCACGACCTGGAGACACCGGACATGGTGGCCCGGGTCCAGGCAGCCATCGACGCGGTGGACCCCTACGCCGGCTACGAGGCAATACTGCTGGGATATGCCCGTTGCAACGACGGCCTGGTGGGGGTGCGCGCCCGGGACATCCCCGTGGTCCTCCCGCGCGCCCATGACTGCATCACGTTCTTCTTCGGCTCCCGCCCGGCGTACCGGGAGTACTTCGACGCGCATCCCGGGACCTATTTCCTGACCAGCGGCTGGTCGGAGCGCAACCTGGAGGAAGGCAAGGACTACGCGCGCCCGGCCTACGGCAAGCAGGGGGTCATGGGCAAGCTCGGGTTGACGGAGTCCTACGAGGAGATGGTGGAGAAGTACGGCAAGGACAACGCCGACTTCCTCCACGGGATGCTCGGGGACTGGAGGAAGAACTACAGCCGCTACCTTTACCTCACCATGGGCGTCTGCGATGAGTCCGGCCTGGTCGCCGCCGCCCGGGAAGAAGCCGCGAGGCTGGGATGGGAGTTCGAGCTGCGGGAAGGAAGCCTCCGGCTCCTGTCACGGCTGTTCAACGGCCCCTGGGACGACGACTTCCTGGTGGTTCCCCCCGGACGGGGCATCGTGGCGCGCAACGACGAGGACGTGCTCGGCGTCGAGTGAGCCTCCGCGCACCGGGTGAGCCGGCGCGCTATTCCCGTCGGAACGGCGTATCCGTCTGCGGAAGCCGGGCCAGGTCGAACGGCGTGGCCTGGTACACGCAGTAGTTCAGCCAGTTCGAGTACAGCAGGTGGGCGTGGGACCTCCACGTCACTACCGGGTCGCTGCGGGGATCGTCCGCCGGGAAGTAGTTGCGCGGTACCGCGATGGGCAGCCCCTTGGCCACGTCCCGGTCGTACTCGGCCTTCAGCGTGAGACGGTCGTACTCGGGATGACCGGTGACGAAGATCATCCGCCCGTCATCGGATACGGCCATGTAGACGCCGGCCTCTTCGGAGACGGCGACGAGCTTCACCGACTTCACCTTGCGGATGTCCGCCTCCCTCACCTCGGTGTGCCGGGAATGCGGCGCGTAGAACTCCTCGTCGAAGCCGCGCATGATCGGTTCCTGCGCGTCCAGCACCCGGTGGCGGAACAGCCCGAACACCTTGGCGGGGACGGAGTACTTCGGCACGCCGAAATGGTGATACAGCGCGGCCTGGGCGCCCCAGCAGATGTGCATGGTGGACCACACGTTCGTGCGGCTCCAGTTCATCAGGCGCACGAGCTCGGGCCAGTAGTCCACCTTGTCGAAGTCCAGCGTCTCCACCGGCGCGCCGGTGATGATGAGGCCGTCGAAGCGTTCGTGCAGCACCGTGTCCAGCGACTCGTAGAACGCGTCCAGGTGCTGGGACGGGGTGTTCTTCGACTCGTGGCTGCCCATCCGGATGAACGTGATGTCCACCTGCAGCGGGCTGTTGCTGAGCAGGCGCAGGATCTGCGTCTCCGTGACGATCTTCGTGGGCATGAGGTTGAGGACGGCGATGCGAAGCGGGCGGATGTCCTGGTGCCCGGCCCGGGCGGCCGACATGACGAAGATGTTCTCTTCCGCGAGCGTCTTGCGCGCGGGAAGGTCGTCAGGGATGCGAACTGGCATTCCGTTCCTCCGAAGGGACCAGTATCAGCAGAAAGCGCGAGGTGTGGGAAGGGGCGATCGCCTCATCGCCGGGCCGCGCGGCGCCCTAATGCACGATTCTCCGCTTGTTCCTGATGTAGTCGGCAAAGAGGAACTCGCCGAGCTTGTCCGCCTGCGCGTAGTAGGCGCGCCCCCGGTTGAGGCGCGTCATCTCGTCCACGAAGTCAACGAGCTCCGAGTCCTGCGCCAGCATGAACGTGGTGATGGTGATGCCCGCCCGGCGGCACGCGGAGGCCGCCTCCAGCGTCTGCGCAAGGATCTTCGGATCGAACCCGTAGGGGTTCTTGTACACCTCGCCGTTCTCCGTGATGGCCGTGGGCTTGCCATCCGTCACCATGAAGATCTGCCGGTTGGACTGGCGCGTCCCCTCCAGGACCGTCTGGGCCATCTCCAGCCCGGCCCGCGTGTTCGTGTGGTACGGGCCCACCTGGAGGTACGGGATGTCCTTGATGGCGATCTCCCGTGCCTCGTCACCGAAGACTCCCACGCGCAGCGTATCCTTGGGATAGCGCGTGAGGATGAGCTCCGTGAGCGCCAGCGCCACCTGCTTGGCGGGGGTGATGCGGTCCTCCCCGTAGAGGATCATGCTGTGGCTGATGTCGATGAGCAGCATCGTGGCGCACGAGGAGAGGTGCTCGGTCTCGTAGACCTCGAAGTCCTCCTCCGCCAGAGCGATCTCGTCGACGCCGCCGCGCTTCACGGCGTTGGAGATCGTGCCCAGCGCGTCGATCTGGGTGACCGGGTCCCCGAAACGCCACGGACGGGTCTCCGTCAGCCGCTCGTCCCCGCTGCCGCTGACGGGGACACGGTGCTGACCGAAGCCGGATTTCTGCAGGCCGTTGAAGATCTGGTTCAGCGAATCCTTGCGGATCACCTGCTCGCCCTTGGCCGTCAGCGCGTAGCCTCCCTCCTTCAGCTTCTCGATGATCCGCTGCTCCTCCAGTTGCCGGCGGAACTCGGCGAGGTCCACGTCCGGATCCAGGGAGCCGCGCTCCTGCAGGTACTCCATCCACTTGAAGACCTTGTCGACGTCTCCCCCGGCCATGAGCATCAGGTAGTTGAACAGGCTCATCAGGTCCTGGAAGCTCTTGAGCAGGTCCTGCAGCGTCTGGTCCCATTCGGAGTACTGCCAGCGCATCGTGTTCCCTTCAGTCGTCGCCGCTTCCGGCCATGTGGTCGAACATCGCCTTCAGCATGTCGCGGTACGCGGTCTTCAGCCCTTCCTCGCGCTTGGAGACCATGGAGTGCTGGTGCAGCCCCTCCAGAACGAACTCCATGCCCAGCGCCGTGCCGTCACCGTCCTTGAGGTCGAGGTGCTTGGAGGCGATCTCCTTCAGCCCGGTGACCTTCTCCAGGCACCGCACGTAGTCCCCGTGGGGCATCTCGTCAGAAGTCTCCACCGTGTTGCCCTTGGAGAACCAGGAGAGGATGGGCTGGAACGGGGACGGCTCCTGCCGGCCCTGCGGCGCCTCTTCCCCGGCGTCCTTCTCCTTGTCCTTCTTCCTCTTCTTGGGCGCCGGGTCCGGGAACCAGCGGTGGAACGTCTCCTTCACCGCCTCCCCGATGATCTTGCGCGCCACGATGGCGGCGCCCTGCTGCTCGCCCTCGTAGACCAGCTCCACCTTGCCGGTGATGGCGGTGACGGCGGTGTGCAGGTCCCCGATCCGGGGGTAGACCTTTGTGTCCCCCTGCACGATCGCCCGGCGCTCCATGTTGCTCAGCACGTTCTCCAGCAGGGAGATGCTCATCCGGGCGGACACTCCCGACGCCTGGTTCACGTACTCGCTGTGCCGAGCGGCGAACGCCACCTCCTCCACCAGCTCCCGGAACCAGTCCGGCATGACGAGCTGCACTCCCGCGCTGCGCTCGGTCCACGCCTCCTGCTGCGTGATGTGCATGGCCGCTTCCCGGGACGTGGGATAGTGCGTGATGATCTGCGAGTCGATGCGGTCCTTCAGCGGCGTGATGATGTTGCCGCGGTTGGTGTAATCCTCGGGGTTCGCGGAATACACCATCAGGATGTCGAGCTGCATCCGGATGGGGAACCCCCGGATCTGGATGTCTTTCTCCTCCATTATATTGAGCAGCCCCACCTGGATGCGCGGCGGAAGGTCCGGCAGCTCGTTGATGGCGAAGATGCCGCGGTTGGTCCGGGGAATGATCCCGAAGTGGATCACCTCCTCGTCCGCGTAGGCGAGCTTCTTCGTGGCGGCCTTGATGGGGTCGATGTCGCCGATCAGGTCCGCAATGGTCACGTCCGGGGTGGCAAGCTTCTCCCGGTAGCGCGCCTCCCGGGGCATCCATTCGATGGGCATTCCGTCCCCGAGGGAGGCCGCCATCTCGCGCCCCTTGCGGCTCACCGGGGCCAGGGGGTCATCGTTGGTGTCCGTGCCCGCGATGACGGGCACCTGCTCGTCCAGGAACCGCACGAGCCCCCTCAGGATCCTCGTCTTGGCCTGGCCGCGAAGCCCCAGGAGGATAAAGTCGTGCTTGGAGAGGATGGCGTTGACGAGCCCGGGGACTACCGTGGACTCGTATCCGATAATGCCCGGGAACAGCTCCTCCCGCGCGCGCAGCATGCGGATCACGTTCTCCCGCATCTCGTCCTTGATGGTCCGCTGCCGGTAGCCGGATGCCTTCAACTCCCCCAGCGTTTTCGCAAGATTCACCCGTTTTTCCTCCTCGCGCAGGCGCACCGGGCGCCCCGGGGCGGCCACGCGCACAAAAAAGGTACTGATTCCTGCGGCCGGGGGAAAGAAAGGGCATTGACGGCAGGGGGTTTCGTGCTATACTGCGACAACTCGCCTTCTGGCCTTTTCTATTATGAGCATCCACATACGGCGCGTCGCGTTCCTTTTGCTGCTGCTCACCCTCATTCCGCATCGGGCGTTGTCCGCGGAGGCCCGATCCGCCGGCAAAGGGGAGAGCTTCGACATGGCCGGCGTGCTGTTCGGAGAGCTCACGGACAACGCGGAACGCCCGTACGCAACCCTGCCGGTGCTGTCCGTCGGCGGCGTGCACCTGGACATCAAGGTCACCAAGCACTTTCTGCTGATCGGCGTGGTGGCCCTGCTGGTGCTCGCCAGCATGCTGTACCTGTCGCGCAAGCTGCGGGACCCCTACCGGACGCCGACCCGGCTGCAGAGCCTGTTCGAGACGCTGCTGGAGTTCATGCGGGACACCATCTACGAACCGGTGCTGGGTCCGGACGGCAAGCGGTTTCACCTGCTGTGCTTCACGTTCTTCCTGTTCATCCTGTACGGCAATCTCCTGGGCATGGTGCCGCCGTTCGCCTCCATCGTCCCGGCCGGCGGCGGAGAGGCCGTCTGGCTCGGCGGAGCGTTCACCGGCAACCTGGCCAGCACGCTGGCCCTCGGGCTCATCACGTTCGTGGTATTCAACGTGGCCGGCATGCGGTCCAAGGGGATCCTGGGATACTGGAAGGACCTCATCCCCCACGGGACCCCCGGCTGGATGGCGCCCATCACGCTCCTGCTGGAGGTGGTGGGCATCTTCTCCAAGACCACCGCGCTCATCATGCGGTTGTTCGCCAACATGATCGGCGGACACGTGGCCATCCTGCTCATCCTCCTGCTGATCCTGAAGTTCCAGTCTCTCGCCCTCGGGCCGGTGGCGGTGCTCGTGGACCTGGCCATCTCGGGCCTGGAGCTGTTCGTCGCCATCCTGCAGGCCTACATCTTCTCGTTCCTTTCCGCGTTGTTCATCGGGCTCGCGATCAATAAACACGGCTGAAGCCGGCCGCCTCCCTGGGAGACGGCATTCCGTACG
>DASRZR010000448.1:0-6199 GCA_035686185.1 Spirochaetia bacterium
CCTCCACGGCGCCGCGCGTGAGCTCCGTCAGGGAGCCGGTGGCCTGGTTCATCCTCTCCAGCTCCTTGCGAAGGAGCTGCCCCGAGTCCAGCGCGTCCCGCGTGTCTCCCGCCATCTTGCGCACGCCGTCCAGCACGGCCTGAACGAGGTCCCCGATCTCCGAGGCGGAGCGGGCGCTGCGATCCGCGAGCTTGCGGACCTGCTGGGCGACCACGGTGAACCCGCGTCCGGCCTCACCGGCCCGGGCCGCCTCGATGGCGGCGTTCAGGGAGAGCAGCTCGGTCTGGTCCGCCACGTCCCCGATCACGGACACCGACTCCTCGATCCGGGACGTCCTCTCCTCCAGCGTGCGCGTGGCCTCCATTCCGCGAGTCATCCGCGTCAGGGACTCCTCCGCGGCCTGGGCGCCCTGCTGGGCCGACTCCCGGCCGGCAGAGGCGGTTGACTGCACTTCCCGCACCGCCCTCGCGGCGTCGTCCAGCACGCGGCCGGCCTCTTCGGCCGCGCGCGCGAGGCTCTTCGTGGAGGCGAGCGCGCGGGCCATGCGGTCCGCGTAGCGGGCCTGCTCCCCCCCCAGCCGCTCACCCGCGTCACGCACGGCGGCCACCATTGCCTGCAGGGGAATCATGCGCCGCAACAGGCCCCCCAACGCGCCGATCTCGTCCGGCCGGTTCACATCCGGAAGGTTGGTGGAGTCCCCCTCCGTGATCCGCCGCCCCATGCTGATGAGCGCGCCGACGTCCCGCCGCAGGAGGAACAGCGCCCACAGCGAGTAGCCGAGAGCCGACACCGTGCCGATGCCCACGACGAGGGCGAACAGCGCCAGCACGGAGGCCGTGAGACTGCGACGCGCCTCGTAGACCCCGTCCCCCGCGAGGACCACCTCCGAAGCAAGCTGCTCCCCGTCCGCCAGGAAGCCCGGCACGAGCGCGGCCAGCCGTTCGTGCCCCGCGGAAAAGTCTGCGGACTGGGACGCGCTATCCACGAGGCGCTGGATGGACACCTGCCACGTGGAGCCCAGTGAGGTGAGAACAACCGCGAGAGAGTCCCGCAGATCCGGGCGGTAGATGAGCGTGCCCTCCACCGTGGCGGGCCGTTCAGCGACCAGCCGCAGCATGTCCGTGTCCAGGTTGCGGATCTGGCTGAGGTGGCGGCGCAGCAGGTCCGGGCTGTCGTCGGAGACCAGGAAGCTGGCGCGCAGGTTGATGGACTGGATCCGGTCTGCGATGGCGGAGAGACGCCGCGCATCATCGGCCGCGGTGCGGTCGATGCGCAGCCCCGCGAAGAAGCACAGCGCGAGCACGGCGATCGTGACCACGAGGAGCAGCGATCCCGTGATGAGACGGGTGAGGATGGATCTGTTCATAGCCCGTACTCCTCGATCTTGCGGTGCAGCGTCTTCCTGCCGATGCCCAGGATCTCCGCGGTGCGGCTCTTGTTGCCGCCCTCGCGCGCGAGCGTGGAGCGGATCACCTCCTTCTCCACGTCCACCAGGCTGGCGCCCACCGGCAGGCGCAGCAGGTCCCCGCCGCTCTCCCCGCGGACGTTCGGCGGCAGGTCCTCCAGCGTGATGCTCGAGCCCTTGGCCAGCACCACGGCACTCTCACTGGAATTGCGAAGCTGGCGCACGTTACCCGGCCACGAGTAGTTGTACAGCGCCAGGCGCGCCTTGGCGTCGATGCCCTCCAGGGCCTTGCCGTTCTCCTGGGCAAACTCCCGCAGGAACGCGGCGGTGAGCAGCGGGATATCCTCCTTGCGCTCCCGCAGCGGCGGGATGTGGATGTTCACGACGTTCAGGCGGTAGTAGAGGTCCTCCCGGAAGGTTCCCTTCTCAATGGCGTCCTTCAGGTCCCGGTTGGTGGCCGCGATGAGGCGCACGTCCACCTCCACCGTCTCCTCCCCGCCCACCCGCTCGAAGCGCTTCTCCTCCAGGACGCGCAGCAGCTTGATCTGCACGTTCTGGTTGATCTCGCCGATCTCGTCCAGGAACAGGGTCCCCAGGTGCGCCAGCTCGAAGCGGCCCCTCTTGCGCGCGATGGCGCCGGTGAACGCGCCCTTCTCGTGACCGAACAGCTCGCTTTCCAGCAGGCTCTCCGTGAGGGCGGCGCAGTGGACCTTGATGAACGGCTTCTCTTTCCTCGGCGAGTTGTAGTGAAGCGCCTCCGCGATCATCTCCTTGCCGGAGCCGCTCTCCCCGGTGATCAGCACCGAGCTGCGGGAGGGGGCCACCTGGCGCACGATCTCGAAGACCTGCCGCATCTCGGAGCTCCGGCCGATGATGCTGGCGAACCCGCTGCGCCGCTCCAGCTCCTCCTGCATCGCGCGGTTCTGCACGGCAAGCTCCCGGCTGGCCAGCGCCCGCTTCACGAGCAGGGACAGGCGGTCCAGGTTCACCGGCTTGGTCAGGAAGTCGTAGGCGCCGTCGTGCATGGCCTGCACGGCGCTCTCAATGGTGCCGTGCCCCGTCAGGATGATGACCGGCAGCGTGGGGAACTGGGCGGTGACGCTCCGCAGCAGCTCCTCGCCGGACAGCCGCGGCATCTTCAGGTCCGTGATCAGAAGATCCACCTCGCCGCGCGTGACGGTGTCCAGCGCCTCCTGCCCGTCCGCGGCCGTGAGCACCTCGTAGCCGTCCAGCGCCACCGCCTCCCGCAGTCCCTCCCGGATGTTCTTCTCATCGTCGGCCACGAGAATCGTGAGCTTCACAGGGTGTCTCCCTTGTAATCGATGAGGATCTTCTCCTTCTGCGGCACCGGCAGCGCCAGCGTGACCGTAGTCCCCTCCCCTACTTTGGAGTCCACGGAGATGTCGCCGAAGTGCTCCTTCACGATCTTGAACACGATGGTGAGCCCCAGGCCCGTTCCGAAGGGCTTCGTGGTGAAGTACGGCTCGAATATCTTGCCCATGATCTCTTCCGGGATGCCGGCGCCGGTGTCCGAGATGCGCACGCGCACCTCGTCCCCGGACCGCAGCGTCTCGATGCGCAGCGTCCCGCCACCGGGCATCGCGGCCACCGCGTTCTTGATGAGGTTCAGAAGCGCCTGCTTGATGTAGCGCGGATCGATGCGCAGGAGCGGCAGCCCCGGGGTGAGGCGCGACTCCACGGCCACCCCGGCCTGGTCCAGCTCGGGGCGCACGAACTGCAGCATCTCCTCGATGACGCGGTTGACGTCCGCGTCTTCCAGAACCGTGTCCATCGGCTTCACGGCGAAAAGGAAGTCCACCACGATCCGGTTCAGCCGATCCACTTCCTCGTTCAGCACGCCGAGGTGCTGCTCGATGTCCTTCGACTCGATGCACTCCTTGCCGGCGAACTTCTTCTGGATGAGCTGGAGGTGGATGCCCATGGAGCCCAGCGGGTTCTTGATCTCGTGGGCCACCCCGGCGGCCAGCGTGGTGAGGGACGCGAGGCTTTCCGCCCGGCGCAGCCTCGCCTCCTTGGAGCGCTTCTCCGTCACATCCTCGATGTGCGCCACGCTGCCCTCCACGCTTCCGCCGCGGACCAGCGGCAGGAGACTCACGGAAAGGATGCGCGGCGGGCTGCCGTCCAGCGTGAACTCGCGGTCCGCGGCCTTCCCCTGGCTTCGCAGCGTGGAGGAGAAGAAGTCCGCCAGCTCACGGTCCGCCATGCAGTCCCACAGCAGCTTGTCCACGATGTCCTCCGAGGCCATGGGGATGAGCCGCTCCGCGGACTTGTTCGTGAGCATGACGCGGTGCTCGCGGTTGGTGACGATGATCCCTTCCGTCAGGGACTCCAGGAGCATGCCCAGCAGGTCATTCTCCTCGGCCACCCGCACGATCAGCGCGCGCACCTGGGCGGGGTCCATCTTGCCCAGCTTGTCCAGGGCCCTCTGGAGGAACTTCCTCATGCGGCCGCCTCCGAGCGCAGACGGTGGAACAGCGCCTCCAGGACGGCGGCCGGCTGCATGTTCAGCGATTCGATCCGGGCCGAGGCCTCCCGCACGGACTCGTTCCAGCGCTCCAGCGCGCCCAGCGGAAGCTCGCCGGACCGCAGCAGCCCGCCCATGCCGGCGGCAAGCTCTTCCAGGAACGACACGGCGGTGTCCCGGGAGGAGCGGCCCCGCCGAGAGGGGCCCTCCGGGAGAAGCTCCGCCATCTCCTCCACGATGTCCACCGCCGCTTCCCCGGGGTCACGGGCCAGCTCCATGAAGCGGCGCGCCAGGAGCTGCAGCTTCTCCGGGTTGATCTCCCTCCAGGCGAGAAAGAAGGCGCGAAGGCCGGCGAACCCCTCCGTGTCCCGCCGGAAGATCTTGGCGAGCACTTCGCTCTCCTCCGCCGCGGAGCGCGGCGCGAAGGAGTACGGCCTCAGGCGCGAGAGGATCGTCGGGATGATGGCCGCCCGACGCGTGCTCAGCAGCACCAGCGTGACGGAGGACGGCGGCTCTTCCAGCAGCTTCAAAAGCGCGTTGCGCGCGGAGTCCTGCATGCGGTCCACGTTCTCCACGATCGCGATCTTGCGCGACTCGGCAGACGTAAGGTGGGCCCAGGCCGAAAGGCGTCGGACCTGCCCTATCGTGAGGGAATCCAGGCGCACCTGCGCCGCCACCGGCGCCGCGGCCGCCGCGATCTTCTCCAGCAGCTTCCCGAGCTGGGCCTCCGGGGGCAGATCCCCCTCCGCCGGAAGCTCCGCCAGGAGGTCCTCCAGCTGGCTCACCCGTTCCTGCATTCCCTTGACGCGCGTGTCGTCAAGGTCGGCCACGGAAGGGTCGAACCGCCGCGTAAGCTTGCGCACCGCCCGCACCAGCAGGAAGCGCGCGGCGGGTTTTCGGCTCCTCATGAGCGCGTCCGCGGAGGCGGCGATCTCCACGTCCGAATACCGGGGTCCCAGGAGGACGGTCTGCGGGTGGGAAAGGTCCTTCGAAAGCCGGCAGGCTCGGCACTCGCAGGACCACTCCGCCGTGCCCGCCGCGCACGTCAGCACGCGGGCGGTCTCCAGGGCCGTGGAGAGCTTCCCGCCGTACGCCGGGCCGAAGAACAGGCTGGCAGGCGGGAACCTCCCCTGGGTGAGCTCGGCGCGGAGGGCGCCCACCACACCGGCATGTCCGATGATGTTCTCGAACATCAGCCGGACCCCTCTGCCCGGGCGCCCGACTTCAGGCCCAGCCTCTGGCGGATGAGGTCCGCCACGACCTTGTCCGGCCGGCCGCCGGCCAGCCCGAAGGCGCTCTTCCCCATCGAGGAGAGAAGGCCCGGCTCGTCGAACAGGCGGTCGATCTCCCGCGCAAAGCTCTCCGGGGTGGCCGTCTCTTCCGGCAGCACGACGGAAGCCCCGCGGGAACGGAAGACGTCCGCGTTGCGAAGCTGGTCCCCGCGGCTGCTGGAGGCCGGAAGCGGAACGAGCAGCGACGGCCGGCCGAGGGCGGCGATCTCCGCCAGCGTGTTGGCCCCGGCCCGGCTCACGACCAGGTCCGCCGCCGCCAGCAGGTCCGGCAGTTCCTCCCGGAAGAACGCCGCCGGGTGGTAGCCGGGCCGGCGAGCCGACTCATCGAACTCCTTCTCCCCGGTCTGGTGAACGATGAAGAACCTCCCCAGGCGGTCAAGGCTCTCCCGCACGAGACGGTTCAATGCCGTCGAGCCGAGGCTGCCGCCGAGGACGAGCACCAGCGGTGTTCCCCCGGGCGCGCCCACAAACCGACGGCCCTGCTCCGCGCGGGCCCGGTAGATGGCTCCCCGGACCGGGTTGCCCGTGACCACGGCCTTTCGCCGGCTGGCCGGCGAAAGGCTGCCCAGCGTCTCCGGAAACGAGACGAGAACCCTCTCGCAGAAGCGCGCGTTGATGCGAGTCGCAAGGCCCGCGTCGAAATCCGACTCATGGGTCCAGGAAGGGATGCCGAGCAGTCGCGCCGCGATGACCGGCGGAACGCTGGCGAACCCGCCCTTTGAAAACAGGAATGCCGGTCTCTCACGGGCAAGGACCCGCAGGGAGGCGACGACGCCGGCCGCCGTGGCAATCACGTCGGTCACGTTTCGAAGCGAGAGGTAGCGGCGCAGCTTGCCGGCCGGGACTCCGCGGAACTCCACCCCGGCGTCCCGCACGAGCTGCCTCTCCACGCCGCGGGAGGAGCCGACCCACACGATGCGACGGCCGAGCTGCTCCGCCACGGCCAGGCCCGGGAACACGTGCCCCGCGGTGCCCCCGCCCGCAAACACGATGAGGGGGCCGTCCGCGGGAGCGCGC
>DASRZR010000449.1:0-5602 GCA_035686185.1 Spirochaetia bacterium
CATGCGGCCGTCAGGAGTGTGAAAGCGCAGGCCCAGCTCCTTGGTGAGCTTCAGCCCCAGCGCGCCCTGGCTGACGTCCGCTTCCATCGCCTTGATGCACTGCTCCGCGAACCCGTGGTCCAGGTCAAGCGTGAAATCGTCCCAGCGCGCGAACTCTCCCATGGTGAAGCCGGCAAACCGGCCGGGGCGCTCCTCCATCCACCGGGAGCGGTACTCGGCAAAGTCCCGGCGGCGAATGGTGTAGCCCTTCTCATCGTAGGGAAGCGCGCAGTTGCCGGTGACGTTGAGAAACACGCGAACCCCCACGGCGTCCATGACACGGGTCATCTCGGCCGCCGGCATGTCGGCAAAGAGATGGTTGTGAGCGTCGATGACCGCAAAGCGCGCGCGCTCCGGCACGTGGGCCGGGCGTCGAAGAAGGACTTCGGGACGGTTCATGGACGAACGGCCTCGATGCCGGTGAGCTCGCAGAAGTCCTGGAGTGCCGGGACAAGGTCCGCGCCGTAGCCGAGGCAGGCGTACTCGTTGGTCCAGCTCTGCACCAGCCTGTCCATGTCGGCGTGGGCAGTAACGAACCCGTGCGGCCAGAAAGGGATCCCGCACTCGGAAAGCCGCTTCTCCAGGGTCTCCGCCGGAGGCTCGAAGATGGAACAGGGGACGAGCGCCATGCGGAACCTCCCGTCCACCCGGCCCAGCCGTGCCAGGGCCCCTTCTCCTACCTTGCAGACGAGCTTCACGCTGAGGCCCCCGGCCTGACCCTCGGTGGGAATTCCGTGCACGGCAAACCCCGCGGGGCCGAGCTTTCCCGCCAGGGAGGGGGGCACCGCGCCGTCACCGATGATCTTGATCTCCCCTGTCTTCTTGTCGATATGCTGAAGGTCCCCGTAGTAGACGGGTTCCCGGCTCAGTCGGGAGAGCAGCCACACGGTCAGGGCGGTGTTGAAGTCCCCCAGCGTGGACGTACCCCAGCCGTCCTCCAGCATCATGCTCTGGGCGAAACAGGTTGCCGCGTACTCATCGCCAAGCCCGGGGAACGACTGGATCGTGTAGAAGTCAAAACGCTCCTTTTCCACCACCTTCTTCAGGGCCAGATACAGGCGCATGGACCGTTCGTTCACGACCGAGCGTTCCGGTGCCTGCCCAAAGAGCTTCTTCAGGCGCGGCATGAGGTTGTCCAGTTCTTCAGACGAAACGGCCTCTGCTGCCTTGATCAGCTCCGAAGTATCCCTGCTGTCGATGTCAACCCCGAACACCTTCATCCACTGGGAAGGGTCGGCGGCACCGCATGTCTGCCCCATGCCCCTGCCCCCGAAGGTCCCTATTGTCGACATGTTGAGCCTGGCTCGCAGTGCGGCCGCTCGGCAGTAGCTGGCAACGCGGCCCACCTCCGCGGGGTCGTCGGCCGCGCCGTACACGAACCGATGCGGGATGCCCACTTCCTCCAGGCCGCCATGGAGCACAAGACCGCCTACGGGACGCCAACCCTGGGAACCGGGATGGGTCCAGATGACAACGGCCTTCCCTGACATCTGAAAGTCGCGGATGGCGCCGACGAGGTGGGCAGCCCACACCCAGGTGCCGGAAAAGAGCACGACGCTCTGCACGTCGGGATCCCTCTTCATGCGGTCCAGGGCCTCCCGTGCCTCCGGCTTGGACGCCACCACCACGGGGTGCTCCCGGAGCCGGACGCCGGCCGCCTGCAGCGCCGCGCGGGACTTCGATACAACCTCGTTGTCGATGAACGGCGCCCCGAGAGGGTCCTTCAAGCCGTCCTTGTGCACGCCGTACACGATGAAGCCAGCAGTGGGTTGGATCATGCCGGCATGGTAGGAGAAAAGCAGAGGCCGGGCAAGGACACGCCAGGCGGCCCGCGAGCCGTAGCACGCCCCGGGGAGGTCCTGATTCAGAACTGGGCGAAAGCGCTGTTGATTTTCTGCTTGTAGCTGATGGGCGGATCCGACGAGTAGCGGATGCTGAGCGCCACGAGGTCCTCGTGTCCCTGCACGTCTTCCACGCGTACCACGCTGCCGTTCAGCACCGTGTCATCAGGGTCCTCGCACCGGTGCAGCTTCAGGAGGACGCGCTGCGGGCTCGCGGGAAGACCATCCGTGCTCAGCAGCACCTTGGCCCCGCCAAAGGAGAGGTCGCGCAGCAGGCATCGACGCGAGGTGCCGTCGATGGCCACGCAGCTCTCCCGGGACTGGATCCCCAGCCTCTTCATGGCATCCGCTGTCATGACGATGCGCTGGTCGCGTCGGCGAAGCGCGTTGGACTTTATCTCCAGCAGGCTGCCCAGGATCGCGATCAGGGCGTCCGGCGCGCGCTGGGTGAACTCCAGCGCCGCGAACCTCAGCCGCGTCTTCTGCGGGTTGTACTCCGACAGGCTGTCGATGCGGCAGCCGACGAAGAAGCTCACCGCCGCCTTCTCCTCCGGCTGGCGGAACGTGAAATGCAGGGACGCCGCGGAGCTGCCGTGCAGCTCCGCTTCCGCGGGACCCATCTCCACGATGACGCGGGCGTGCTTCATGGAGGAGGCGTACAGCACGCAGTCCAGGTGACGGGAGCCGAGGGTAAGGCGTACGTCCGAAGTCACGAGCCCGCTCTCCAGGATGACCTGAGCGTTGAAGGTCACCTCGGTGTCAGCAAACTCGTCGTACAGTCGCGCAAGATGCTGGGAACTGAGGTTCTGCACGGCCCCTCCCCCAAGGTTTCCTGACAAGATAGCGCCCCGGGGCTCCCGCCGTCAACCGCGACGCGATGCGGCATGGCGGCACTTCTCTCGCGCGACGGCCGCTGGTAGTATCCCCGCCATGCCAGCCGTGCTTACTGCCCTCGTCGTGGCGGCCGCCGTGTACCTGTTCTTTTTCGTGTTCTTCCCCATCGGACGGGGGGCCATCTACGACCCCAGCACGCAGGCGGAGGCCGAGATGATGGCCGCGCTCGCGAACGTGCAGCCGGGGGAGAAGGCCGCGGACCTCGGATCCGGGGATGGCCGGGTGGTGTGCGCCCTGGCGCGCGCCGGCGCCGAGGCTCACGGCTTCGAGATCAATCCCATCCTGGTGCTCGTGTCCCGCCGCAACATCCGGGCCGCGGGGCTCGCCGGCCGGGCGTTCATCCACTGGCGCAACTTCTGGCGCTGCGACCTTTCGCGCTTCACGCTGATCACCTCGTTCCAGGTGGGGTTCGTGATGGGTCGCATGGAGGCAAAGCTTCGGCGGGAGCTGGCGCCCGGGTCCCGGATCGTCTCCCATTACTGGAAGTTCCCGGGACTGGGCCCCGAGGAAACCCGCGCGAACATCTACCGCTACCGGATTCCCGGCCCGGGCAGCCGGGCACGCTGAAGCGCGCGCCAGACTCCGGAGCGGGTCCCGGCCTTACCGGGCGTGGCCGAAGAGCATCGTGATCCACCAGGGGATGGTGATCATGTTGCCGATGGCGGCCCCCAGCGTGGACAGGAAGAACACGATCAGGATGTGGGTCACCCGGTTCGTGTAGAAGCCGCGGAAGCTTGCCACGTCCTCCGAGAGGTTCTCCACGTCCTTCACCCGGGGCTTTCGCAGGAATGCTTCCGCCACGCCGGTGAACAGCCCGATCTTGCCGAACGGGTTCAGCGTGCCGATCGGCGCCCCTACCAGCGCGATGAGAATGGTGAGCGGGTGCGCCAGCGCCAGGGCGGCTCCCACGGCTGCCAGCCCGCCATGGATGATGAGCCATCGCAGCAGCATCGCGGAGCTCATGGACCAGCCGGCCCGGATGAACCCGAGGGCGAAGATCACGACGATGAGCGCGGGAATCGTCCAGGGCAGGATCCGCCCGGCCATGGTCCTGGCGGGCAGCTCGTCCAGCCGGGACACCTCGGTGGGCTCCCGGCCCGCCGACATCTCGGTGATGTGACGCGCGATGCCTTCCAGGTGGCCCGCCCCCACCACCGCCAGGAGCTTCTGCCCCGGCGCCTCCACGATCTTCGCGGCCAGGTACACGTCCCGCTCATCGATCAGGACTTCCTTTGCGGCGGGGAGAAACTCGGCAAGCTCCTCCATCATGGACTGCAGGACGTCCTTCTGCTTGAGCTTCTCGATGTCCTCCGCGCTCAGCTTCTCGTCCGCGAACACGCTGGCGAGCATGGCGGCGAGCATCTTCACCTTGCCCCACGCCCGTGTGCGCGACCAGGCGCGGCGCAGCGTGACCTGGATGTTCCTGTCACACAGGCTGAACGGGATGCCGGCCTCCTGGGATGCCTGCACGGCGGCCAGCATCTCCTCCCCCGGCTTCACGCCGAGGTCCTTTCCCAGCCGGCGCTGGAACGACGCGAGCACGAGGTTGGCCATGAGCAGGAAGCCCTTGCCCTGGCGGATGACCTTGCCGACGTTCAGGTCCTTCCAGCTGCTGCCCTGGCTCATGGAGGTGTAGCGACCGTCATCCAGCTCGACACAGACGCGGTCCGGCTTCTCCTCCGCCACGAGCCGCTGCACCTCCTGCACGCTGTCACGGGAGACGTGCGCGGTGCCCAGCAGGACGATCTGCCGGCCTCCCACGTCCAGGCGCCGCACGGCATGCTCCGACGGCGGCGTATCGGTGGAAACGATGGAAGGGTCACTCAGAGGGAGTACCCCGCGGCCCGCGCGTCGTCGTGGAACATCTTCACCGTGTCCAGGGAGTAGGCGGTGAGGTCGTAGTCAACGAGCTTCATCTTTTTCAGTATGTCGTTGGTCACCGTGATGATGTGGCAGCCAATGGCCTCCGCGTGGAACACGTTCAGGAGCTCCCGGGGGCTGGCCCAGATCAGCTCGGCCTTCGGGTTGATCTTCAGCAGCTCCACGGCAGCGGCCATGAGCGCAAGCGGGTCCCGCCCCGTGTCGGCGATGCGGCCGGCGAAGATCGAGATGTAGCTGGAGGTCTTCGGGGACAGCTTCAGGAGCACGTCACGGACCTGCTCCAGCGTCATGATCGCGGTGATGTTGAGCTGCACCCCGGCCTGGGAGAGACGGCCGGCCAGGTCATACGCGGGCTGGCCTTTCGTGTTCGTGATGGGGATCTTCACGTACACGTTCGGCCCCCACGAGGCGATCTCCCGCCCCTGGCGTTCCATCTCGGCGAAGTCGTCCGAGAACACCTCGAAGGAGAGAGGCCGGTCCGGGATCAGTTTCACCATTTCCTTCGCAAACGCCCGGTAGTCCTTGACTCCCGCCTTGCGCATGAGCGTGGGGTTGGTCGTGAAACCCTTGATGTACGGCAGCCGGTACATCTCCAGCATCCCTTCCCGGTCCGCGCCGTCCGCAAACACCTTCACCTTCAGATTCTCCGGTTTCATCATCCCTCCTTTTCCCGGGCCATGATCCAGGCCGCGGCTTCCCGCAGCGATTTCACGCTCGCCGCGGGGCTTCCGGGTCGTTTCTCGGGGTAATCGTTCTGCACCAGTATCGTGGTCGTCCCGGCGCGCGAACCGGCCTCGATGTCGCGCCACCGGTCGCCTACCGTGTAGGAGCGCGAAAGGTCCACGTCCATTTCCGCCGCGGCCTCCAGGATCATCCCCGGCGCCGGCTTGCGGCAGTCGCAGTGATCTGCATCGTCATGGTAACAGACTTTCACCGCGTCCAGCGGC
>DASRZR010000450.1:0-2921 GCA_035686185.1 Spirochaetia bacterium
TGGACATTGCTTCCATCAAGCCGGGCCAGGCGGTGCGCTTCACGGTGGAAGCAAACCCTTCGGTGACGTACGCCGGGACCGTGCGGCAGATCCGCCTCGTGCCCAAGACATCGGACAACGTGGTCAGCTACTACGTGATGGTGAACGCTGACAACGAGGACGGGAAGCTTCTCCCCGGGATGACCGCGAATGTGCAGTTCATCGCGCAGAGGAAGGAGAACGTGATCACGGTGCCTTCCTCCGCCTTCCGCTTCCACCCCTCGAACCTCACGTCGGCGCAGATCGCGCGCATGGAGTTCGAGGCGGACGTTGCCGGGCTGCCCGCGGAGCAGCGCGCGGCGGCCCTGGCGGGGTACGACCAGCGGGCAAAGGGCGCCGCGGCCTCCGCGGTGCCGTCCCGCTCGGCGGGCCTGGTGGGCATGATGATGCCCGGCCCTCCGCCGAAGAGCTCGGCGGGGACGGGCCCGGCCGTGGACCCGTCTTCTGCCGGCGGGTCTGCGGGTGGGGCCGCCGGGGCAGCCCGCAAGACGCTGTGGTACCTGGGAAGCAACGGCGAGCCGGCCGTGGCCCGGGTGGTCGTGGGCGCCAGTGACGGCTCCCGGACGGAACTGGTTGGCGCGGAGGACCTGGTGGGCCGGCAGGTCATCCTCAAGGTCAGGGAGGGGTAGCCGCGTGGCGGTCATCGAGCTGACCGGCATAGAGCGCACGTATGACGTGGGAGAGGTCTCGGTTCGCGCGCTCCGCGGTCTGGACCTCTGCGTCCAGCGCGGGGAGTTCGTGGCGGTCATGGGACCGTCCGGGTCCGGCAAGTCCACGCTCATGAACGTGCTGGGGTGCCTGGACAAGCCGACGGCCGGCCGCTACGTCCTGGACGGGCTGGCGGTCCACGAGGCCACGGACGACGAGTTCGCCCGGATCCGCAACTCCCGCATCGGGTTCGTGTTCCAGGGCTTCAACCTGCTGGCCCGCACCTCGGCGCTGGAGAACGTCGAAATGCCGCTGTTCTACGGCCCGTACATCTCCCGCCGGGAGATCTCGGCCCGCGCCCGACGGGCGCTCACCGCAGTGGGTCTTGGCGACCGTTTCTCCCATACCCCTTCCCAGCTCTCCGGCGGGCAACAGCAGCGGGTGGCGATTGCCCGCGCGCTGGTCAACGAGCCGGCGCTCCTGCTGGCGGACGAGCCCACGGGCAACCTGGACACGGAGATGACGCTGGAGATCATGGCGCTCTTCCAGGAGTTGAATGACCGCGGCACCACCATCGTGATGGTCACGCACGAGCCCGAGCTGGCAGGCTACACCCGCCGGGTCCTGCTCATGAGGGACGGGGCAGTGGTGTCGGACGCGGCAGTGGGCTCCCGCGCCCGGGCCGCGGACGACCTGGCGGCATGGAAGTCGCGCCACGCGGTGCTGGCCGGCGCCGGCGTGCCGTCAGCCGAGGGGGTTGCTTCGTGAGGATGAGCCGCCTGGTCTCGCAGTCCCTGCGGAGCATCCTGCGCAACAGGATCCGCAGCCTCCTCACCTCGCTGGGGATCATCATCGGCGTCGGTGCCGTCATCATCATGGTGGGAGTGGGGGAGGGATCGCAGGCCCAGGTGGCCCGCCAGATTTCCTCCATGGGAACGAACCTCATCATGGTGATGCCGCCCCGGGGAGCGCTCCAGGGGAACCGTCTCACCACGGATGACGTGAAGAGGCTTCGCTCCGAGTCCAGCTACCTCGCGGCAGTGTCCGGAGAGGTGCGCGTCACGCTCAAGGCGATCAGCGGCGCCGGCGGCGGCTCGGAGACGAGCTGGTCCACGACCGTCTACGGCGTGGAACCGGACTACCTCGTGATCAAGGACTGGAGCGTGAAGGACGGGGACTTCTTCACGGACCAGGACTCCGCCACCCGGGCCAAAGTGGCGGTGCTGGGAGCCACCGTGGCCACGAAGCTGTTCGGGGAGAGCGATCCCGTGGGGCAGAGCATCCGGCTCGGCATGAGCCCGTTCACGATCATTGGCGTGCTCGCCTCCAAGGGCAGCACCGGCATGGGAAACGACCAGGACGATGCGGTGATCGTGCCGCTGGAGACCGCGCTGACGCGCCTGTCCCAGAGCCGCTACCTGGGGTCCATCCAGGCCAGCGCGGTGCGCGCGGGGCTGATGGACACGGCGCAGAGCGAAGTGGACCAGATCCTGCGGGAGTCCCACCGTCTCTCGACCACCGACACCGCGGACTTCGACGTGATGAACCAGTCCCAGATCGTGAAGGCCGCCTCCCAGACCTCCCAGACGCTCACCACCCTGCTGGCGGCCATCGCCGGCGTTTCCCTGCTGGTGGGCGGCATCGGCATCATGAACATCATGCTCGTCTCGGTGACGGAGCGGACACGGGAGATCGGGATCCGCATGTCCGTCGGAGCCCGTCGGCGCGACATCCTCCTGCAGTTCCTGTCTGAGTCCCTCGTGTTGAGCCTGCTGGGCGGCGCGATCGGAATAGGGCTGGCGTTCCTGCTGTCGCGCCTTCTCGGCTCGGTCCTGAACGTGCCCACGATCATCCGGCCGGGGATCATCATGGAATCCGCCGGGTTCGCCGCGGCCGTGGGCATCTTCTTCGGGTTCTACCCGGCGCGCAAGGCGGCGCGGCTGTATCCCATCGATGCCCTGCGGTATGAATGAGGGACGTGCTACAGTGGCGGCAGGGGATCCGGTCGTGAACCAGCGGAGCGTCGTCCCGGTTGCCGTGGCCGCCGTCCTGGCAGTGGCGGTCTTTGCCGCGCTGTCCGGTATCGCCGTCGTCATCTTCCGGGGCATGACGGAGCGCAACCGCCTGGAGAGCAGGAACGACGTCGAACAGACGCTCAGCCTCCTTTTTACCAGCCTGCGCGAGTACGACGACTTCGGCGCTGCCATTGAGGCGCAGGCTGCGCTGAAGGCCCG
>DASRZR010000451.1:0-4156 GCA_035686185.1 Spirochaetia bacterium
GCCGAGCGGGACCTGTCGTGGACGGACGACCTTGCCGCGGGGCTGTCCGCGGAGAGTTACCGGGAGCTGGTGCTGCCCGAGGAGAAGAGGCTGCGGTTCCACTTCAGCGGCAGGGCATCCCTTCACATGTGCGGGAGGACCGACCACCTGCTGGAGACGTTCACGCACGACCTGGGCATCACCGAATACCAGGGCTTCGGCTACGAGGTGAACCTGGACCGGGTGGCCGAGGTCATGGGAGGCAAGGTGGTCCTGCTGGGGAACGTGAACCCCATGCTGGTGCTGCAGGGGCCGACGGAGCGTATCCGGGAAGAGACGCGGAGGTGCATCGAGAAGCTCGCGCCCTTCAAGGGCTACATCGTGCAGGATGGAGCCAACATCCCGCCGGGCACGCCGCCCGAGCACATCAACGCGATGATGGAGGCCGCGGAGCGCTACGGACGCTACCGGTAGGAGGCCGCCGCGCCTCGAAATCCCGCTTGCAAATGGACTGGAACTGTGCCAATGTCACCTGCTACACGATTGCATCCTTGGGAATCGGGAGGTTTCGTGCGGGCCTTCTTCGTTTCTCACACCCACTGGGACCGCGAATGGTACATGACGCGGGAAAAGAGCAGGTACCTGCTCGTCGGCCTCATGGAGGAGCTGTTCGCGCTCATGGAAGAAGACCCGGGCTACACCTTCATGCTGGACGGCCAGACCATCGCGATCCAGGACTACCTGGAGGTCCGCCCCGACCGGCGTGAGCTGCTTGCCTCCCACGTGGCCTCCGGCCGCATCACAGTGGGGCCGTGGTACGTGCTGCCGGACGAGCTCCTGGTCTCGGGCGAATCGCACATCCGCAACTACCTGGAAGGGCAGCGCCAATGCCGGGAGCTGGGCGCTTCCATGGACCTCGGCTACCTCCCGGATTCCTTCGGTCACCCGTCACAACTTCCCCAGATCCTGGCCGGCCTGGGCATGAACGAGATCGTGTTCTGGCGCGGCCTGGGACCTGGGATCACGCGCACCGAGCTCTCGTGGGCCGGCAAGGACGGCACCGAGATCCTCGGCATCAACCTGCCGTTCAGCTACGGCGTGGCGGCGTGCATGCCGGATGAGCCGCAGGCGTTCGTGAATCGCCTCCAGCTCAAGCTCGGGATGCTCGCCCCGCTCACGGACGGCGACGTGATCCTTCTCATGAACGGCGTGGACCACGTGGCCCCGCAGAAGGCATTCGCCGCCAACCTGCGCCACGCGCGGCAGCAGCTTCCGCAGTGGACGCTGGAGCACGGCACCCTCGCGGACTACCTGGCGGCCGTGCGCACGCGGGGGCTGAAGCTCGAGCGCGCGCAGGGCGAGCTCAGGTCCGGTTTCCGCGCGTACCTCCTCGGAGGCACCATCTCCACCCGCATGTACCTGAAGCAGGCCAACTACCGCGCGGAGCTGCTGCTGGAGAAGTACGCCGAGCCGTTGTCCACGCTGGCATGGGTGCAGCACGGCGGCCGCTACCCGCGCGCGGAGCTGCGCCAGGCGTGGAGGACGCTGCTTTCCAACCTCCCCCACGACTCCATCTGCGGCTGCGGCGTGGATGCCATCCACGAGGAGATGATGCAGCGCTACCGCCACCTGGAGGACCTGGCCGCGGCGGTGCTGGAGACGGCGGCCTCCGCGGTCCAACGCCCGGCCGCGGGCGCCCAGGGAGAAGGCGGCCGCTGGGATGGCGGCTTCGGCGTGCTCAACCCGCTCCTGCACGCTCGCTCGGACGTGGTCCGCGGCAGCCTGGTGTGCGGGGAGCAGCTGCTACGCAAGGTCAACTTCGACACCGGGGTGCTGGAGGAGTTCTCCCCGGCGGAGGACAGCCGCGTGCCGACGGGAATCGTGGTGCGGGACCAGGGCGGCGCCGAGGTGGAGGGCCTGGTGCACTCGGTGCAGCCGGAAGACACCATGCATCTCAGCCTGCGGACGCAGCCCGAGATGTTCCGCGGGCGGCGCGTCGAGTTCTCCTTTTCCCCGCGCACGCTGCCACCGACCAGCGTCTCTTTCTTCGACTACCGCCTGACCTATGACCGGCGGCCCACCCCCCCGCGGCAGGTGGAGAACGAGCATTTCACCGTGACCTTCGAGCCCGCGGACGCCTCCCTTTCCGTCACGGACAAGCGCTCGGGCCAGGTGTACCCGGGGCTCAACGTCTTTGAAGACGGCGGGGATGCGGGAGATGAGTACACGTGGTCCTGGCCGAAGAATGACCGCAAGGTGAGGCTGGACGTCGCCAGCGCATCCGTGGCGTGTGAAGGGACCGCGGCCTTCCCGACCCTGGTGGTGCGCGGGATCCTCAGGGCCCCGGCACGGCTGGCGGCCGACCGGCAGGGCCGCTCCGCGGAGCTCACGGACATTGGAGTCGAGTCCCGCATCTCGCTCTTTCCCGGTGCGCGGCGCATCGACGTGCGCACCACGGTTGCCAACACGGCGGAGGATCACCGCCTGCGCGTGCTCTTCCCGCTGGGCGCGCACGTGGAGACGGCAAGCGCGGAAGGCATCTTCTCCGTGGACGAGCGGCCGGTCACGCCGACGGATGCATCCGCGTTTGCCGACTGGGTGGAGCCGCCGTCCACCAACCCGCAGAAGAGCTTCGTGAGCGTGTGCGCGGGGCGGCGCGGGCTGGCGGTGGCAAACCGCGGGCTGCCGGACCACGAGGTCATCCAGGATGAGAACGGTCATGCCGTCATCGCCATGACCCTGCTGCGCTGCGTGGGCTGGCTCTCCCGCCCCGATCTCCTGGCCCGCAAGGGAAACGGCGGCTGGACGCTTCCCACGCCCGGCGCGCAGTGCCCGGGGACTCACGTGTTCGAGTACTCCATCATCCCGCACGCGGGTCCGTGGGACGAGGCCGGAGTGCTTGCGCTGTCCCACCAGTTCTCCGTGCCGGCCCTGGTGTTCCCGGCCGCGCGGCCGGCCAGCCCGGCGGGGAGTGACGGCGGGCAGCCTCTCGTGCAGGTGGACCGTGACGAGATCAGCTTGAGCGCCCTCAAGGCCGCCGAGGACGGGAACGGGTGGATCGTGCGATTGTGGAACGCTTCCGGCCGGACCGTGGATGCGGTGGTGCGTCTTGGCGCGCCGGCGGCCTCGGTGCGGCGCACGGACCTGGCCGAGCGGGATGCGGGGACGGCAGCGGGGGCGGTGGAGGGGAACAACGGTGCGTTCACCGTGCGGTTCCCGCCCTGGAAGATCGTGACGCTGAAGGTGGATTTCGCCGGGAACCGTCGCTAGGGGCGCGTCGCGCCGCCGGATGGTCCCGGCTGCATCGAGGGAGGAGGGCAGTATGAAGAGACTCTTCATCCTGGGCGTGATACTGAGCGCCGTGGCCGTGGCGGGCTTCGCGGCGCCGGTAACACTGGAGTACTGGACGGTCTACGAGAAAGACAGCGCACTGAACAAGGTCATGGAGGCCGCCGCCGCCAAGCTGAAGGCGTCCATGGGAGTGGATGTCACCATCGTCAACAAGGGGGACAGCGGGTTCCGCGAGCTTCTCACCGCGTCCGCCATGTCGCAGTCCGGCCCGGACCTCACGTTCAACTGGACGGGCCTCGCCGACATCGTCACCAGCGGTCGCCAGGGCCTGCATTACCCGCTCAACAAGGACAACCTGTTCACCAAGGACGAGCTTTCCAACCTGCTCCTGCTGGACAGCTGCACGGACCCCGACAACGGCACCGTGTACGGCACCGCGTACGGCAACAACTACATCGCCGTCGCCTACAACAAGCAGATGATGAAGCAGGCGGGCATCGACTGGACGAAGTTCCCGGCCAAGTGGACCTACGCGCAGTTCCTGGACGTGTGCGCCAAGCTGAAGAAGGCGGGCATCGCGCCGTTCGGCTACGCCAACAAGGAAGGCATCTTCGCCGACTGGTGGTTCAGCTTCACGTTCCCCACCTACCAGGACAAGATCACGGACGTCATTCCGTTCTACAACAAGAAGCCGCTGTACAACGACGTGTTCGCGGATGTCATGAAGAAGTGGAAGGCATTCCGTGACGCCGGCTACTACCTGGAGGGCGGCAACACCATCTCCATCAACGACCTCTGGGGCCAGTTCACGGCAAAGAAGGTGGCCATCATCCCGCTGTTCCCGGCGCTGTACTCCATCTACGTGAACGCCCTGGGCGCGGAGAAC
>DASRZR010000452.1:0-7589 GCA_035686185.1 Spirochaetia bacterium
GCCTATGCGAAAAACGCTCAGGAGCTCTCCCGGCAGATTGCCGGGGAAGACGGCGTGCGGGAGGCCGTGAAGGCAGTCGAGCAGTATCTCGGGGCTATTTCGGGGCGATGATTCGCCGGATCACCCAGTACCGCAGCCAGGCCGGCGACGGTGGAGCAATCCTTCCGAGCAGCCGGGCATCCCACCCAACAAGGTAGCGCGCGCGGGGACGCCGGGCCGTCAGCACCCGGTGGACCACCTCCGCCACCTTTTTCGGGGTGAGGCCGGACCGGGAGAAGAACTCCGCCAACCTCAGCATGGAGCCCTGCACGTCTCCGTACAGGTTCGTTCCCTTGCCCCGAGCCTTGCCTGCTTTCCCCGTCCGCGGTGCGGCGCCGTGGTTCTTGAACTTCTCCCAGATCGGGGTAGCGATGTTCCCCGGCTCCAGTATCGTGACGCGTATCTTCCAGGGGTGAAGCTCGATGGCAAACGCGTCCGCCACGGCTTCCAGCGCGAACTTCGCCGCCGAGTAGGGCCCGGCCAGAGGCACGGCAATCCTTCCGAACAGGGATCCCATGAAGACGATGCGCCCGTGCCGCGACCGAAGAAGCGGGAGGAACGCCTGCGTGACAGCGACCTGGCCGAAGAGGTTCACCTCGAACTGCCGTTTCAGCTCTTCCAGCGGCAGCAGCTCCAGCGGCGCCGCCACCGCCACACCCGCGTTGTTGACGAGCGCGAACGACTCACCGGGGCGCAGGGCCGCACCCACCGCGTGGGCGGCATCGCGGATGGAGGTAGTGTCGGTTACGTCGATAAGAAGCGGGGCTACCGCGCCGTCTGACTCGCGGACCAGTCGGTCTGCGTCCGGCTTCCGCCGCACACCGGCGAACACGCGGAAGCCCTTCCGCGCGAGCAGGAGGGCCGTTTCTTTCCCGATACCGGTGGAAGCTCCCGTGACGAGGACCGCGCGCTGATTCATTTATAGCGGCGAGGGGACTCGAACCCTTGACACTGCGGATATGAGCCGCATGCTCTACCATCTGAGCTACGCCGCCGTGGTTCCGATGCGCGCCGACTATAGCAACGGCCCCCGCGAGTGTCAACCCGGACTGCCTTGACCGCTCGAACCGGCGGACGGTAGAATGCGGCCGGTGACTCTACAAGCAGGAGCCATCGTCGGCGTGCAGAAAGTGAAAAGGTTCCACCGCGGCGTGTTCGTCGGCCGGCAGGGAGACGGCCGGTGAGGGTCAGCTCCCGGCTTGCCAGCGTGTTCGTGAATGCTCTCTCCCAGGCCATGCCCGTGGAGCTCATGCAGAGCATCGCGCGCACGGTGATCCCCAACTACGACATCTACGAGCGCTCCGGATTCCCGTCCTCCATCCACATGCCGCGCGTGGACGCCGCCCGGTACATCCTCAAGGAGTTTGCGCGGGAAGGCTACCTGGTGAAGCTCGTGGAGGCGCTGATCCACGTGACCTCGGACGGGTACATGGGCAACCCGGTGCGCATCCCGCAACTCCCGCGCATCATCGCGGAGGTGGAGGAGCAGGGGTACCGCTACAGCCGGGAGGAAGGGGTGTTCGTGGAGGCCGGCGCCAGCGGCCGGACCATGGGCTGGGGCACGCTCCGGGAAGGCCGCACCTACGAGTTCGCGCTCCTGCGCATGGACATCGCGGGCAATTCCGAGATGGTGCGCCGCTATGCGCGGGAGGAGATCGCCGGCGCGTACACCGCCATCCGCGAGCTCATCACCGCCAAGGTGGAGAAGCGCCGCGGCAGGGTCTGGGGCTGGGAAGGGGACGGCTGCCTGGCGGCCTTCTACTTCCAGGACAAGACCATCCAGGCCACCCTCTGCGGCATGGAGCTTGTCCACGAGCTGTTCGTCTACAACCTGCTGGCGCGCTCGCTTCCGGAGCCGGTGATGGTCCGGCTGTCAGTCCATGCCGGGCCGTGCCGTTTCGAGAAGTCGGTGAAGGCCTCCAGCGGGGACACGATCCGCCGGGTGGAGCTGCTGGAATCGCGGTTCACGCCTCCGGGCTGCCTTACCGTCTCTCCCGGCGTGTTCACGGATCTTGGCAGCAAGCTCTCGCCGCTGTTTGTGCCGGTGCCGGGCCCGGAATCCGCCACGATCTATCGCTACGCCCTGGAGTGGGAAAGTCAGTGAGCGCGGTGCTGTTCAGCGATTCGCCGGGGAAGCTGCTTCGCCTCCCGTATTTCTCGGGAAAGGGGGCGGAGGAGGTGCAGGCCAGGGCCATGAAAGAGCTGAAGAAAGCCCTGCCGTCCCTGGAGATGGTCCCCCAGGTCTACCTCGACGTGCAGGGATGCTCGGCATCGGAACGCCGGCGGCTCTTGTCCCTGGTAAGCTCCAATCCGCGGGTGCGATTCTGCATCGTGGATCCGTCCTCAGCCGTGGACGACGTGGCAGCCGTGTTCCACGCCGGCGCCGTGGACTACCTGGACAAGGGGCTCCTGTCAGCCCCGCCGGGGGTGAAACGACGCACCGCGGTTCTGGCCTACATCAAGCGGCTCGGCGGCGTCGGCGAGGAGGCCGCGGATCAGGGACCAGCCGACGCTTCCGTGCCGCCGGGTGACGGCTGGTCGGAGATTGAGCCAAACCGCGAGCACACGTTCGCGTTCCTGTTCATCGAGGCGGACGACGCCGAGGGCCTGAAACTGCGCCACGAGCCGCAGAACCTGGCGGCGGCCATGGGCACTTTCCGGGACTACGTGGAACGGATCGTGGCCCAGCACGGCGGCCGGCTGTGGATGTGGTCGAACTTCGGCGGCCTGGCCCTGTTCCCGCTGCACGCGCGCGCTCCCCAGGCCCCGCTGTGCGGCTTGCGCATCCTCCTGTCGAGCATCTTCTACGACTTCGAGGAGTCGCTCCTGCCCGGCCGACTGTCGTTCCGCATGGCGCTGTCCGTCGGTTCCACGGTGTACAACGAACGGGAAACGGGGAAGATCATCTCCGATTCGGTGAACTCGATCTTTCACCTGGGCCGCCGGTTTGCGCAGCCGTCCCAGTTCGTCCTTACCGCGGATGCGGTGGAGCTCCTTCCGTCTCCGCCGAAGCCGTTCTTCCGCCCGGTCGGCACCTATGAGGGCAAGCGTGTCTACCGGATGCTGAGACCCTCCTCCGTGGCCGGGGTTCGCGAACAGGGGACGGCAGACCCGCCGAGGGAGGACGGCCACCGGTCGGCTGCCCGTCGGGCGGCAGGGCCCCGGTGATCCCGCCGAGGCGCTCCCCGGCACTTCGAGTACGCTCACCGCTTCTCCTTGTTCTCTGCGTCGGTCTCACCGGCATGAGCGCCGTGTTCTTCGCGCGCGGCCTGGCGCTCCCTGACACCGGCCTGGTCCGCTACGACCCCGAGGTGACGGCCGTGGACGGCGCCCTGCTGTACGAGCCGACCTCGCCGTTCTCCGCGCCGCTGTCCGCGGGAGTCGTTGCCGGTTCGGACAGGATCCTCGAAATGAACGGCCGCGCCGTTTCCGGCACCCGTGACCTCGTCCGCCAGGCGCTGGCGGTGAGAAGCTTCGAGCCGTACCAGCTCCTCGTGCAGGCTCCCGGCCAGGCACCGCGCACCATCGACGTGCGTCCCTACTTCCGGCCCTCGCGCGCGGACTGGAGCTTCGAGCTGGTGTTCTGCCTCGTGCTGGGGGCCGCCGCGTTCACGCTCTGGAGAAGGCCGCTGCCCGCGGGCTCGGTCCTGCCGCTCCTGCTCTCCGTGTTGCTGGCGCTCCTGTTCACCTGTATCACGCCGTTCTCCCTGGAAAGCCTGCCGGCCAACGTGCTGGCCAACGCCGGCAACATCTCCTCCTGGCTCCTCGTGATCTTCGCGATGTACTTCCCGTCCCGTCGAGGTCCCCGACCGGTGCGCCGGCTGGTGGTGGCGGGCGTGTGCGCGCTGTACGCGGCCTTCTGCCTGATGAGGGCGTTGCTGTACGCGCAGTGGATGACTGGCGGCGCCGAGGCGCCGCTTGCCGCCTACCGGCAGCTCGGCCGCCTGGTGATCTTTTCCGACGGCGCCGCCTACGCAATCCTCGGCGTGCTGCTGGGCGGCTCGTACGCCCGGTCCCGTCTTCCGCGGGATCGGCGCATGCTGCAGTGGATGATCGCCGCCGTGCTCATCGCCTTTCCTCCCTACTTCCTGCTGGACCAGCTTCCGCTCGTGCTGGGCGGGTCCGTGCACCACGTCGGCCTGGGCTCCCTGGCCCAGCTTTTCCTGTCCGTGCTCCCGCTGTTCCTGCTCCTGGCACTCGTTCGCAGCTCCGCGATGAACTTTCGATCGTTCCTCGCCCGGTATGGGCTGCATGGCACGCTGCTGGTGCTGGCCGTGATCGGCTTCGGGACGCTGTTCCTGCCGCTCTCGGACGTCCTGGCGGGGGCCTACCGCGTGGCCGCGCCGGTGCCGCAGGTGCTGTCCGCGGCGATCATCGTGGCGGTGCTGGGTGCGGCGCGCTACCCGCTGGAACGGCTGTTTCACCCACGGTGGGAGAAGCCGGTGGACGGGCTTCCCGGGCTCGTCGGCCTTGCCGAGGCAAGCGCGACTTCCACGCAGCGCCTGGAGGAGACCCGGGCAGTCTTCCGCGGCATCGCCCGGACCTTGCGCCGGCCCGTTCACCTCCTGGCAGAGTCCGCCGCCGCGGGAACGGATCCGGAGCACAAGGCGGCGGGCGCGGAGGCCTCGTTCTTCCTGTCCACGCTGGAGTACCTCGCGGGATCGGCCGCCGCTCCCCAGGGGCTGCTCAGCATCCAGGCAGCGGTGCGCGGCGCCGTGGCGCAGCTCGGCACCCGGTATCCGTCGGCGGCCGTGGAGGTATCGGGAGACGGCGGAGGGCGGTTCCTCTGTCGAAGCGACGAAGTCGTGCAGGCCATCCGGCTCCTCCTGGAAAACGCGGTGGAAGCTGCCGCTCGTCCGGGCGCCGCCGTCCGCGTTCTGTGCTCCCGGGACTCCGGCCGCGCCGAGATCCGGGTGATTGACGATGGCCCGGGATTGGGTACGCTTGCCCGACGCCGGCTGTTCCGTCCGTTCTGGACCACGAAGCCGGGTCATCGCGGCCTGGGCCTGTACATGGCCCGGCTCCTGGTCGAGAGAAACGAGGGCGGGCTGTCGGTCGGCAACGCACCCGAGGGGGGTGCGGTCGCGCGCATGACGTTCCCCCTCGCGGCGGAGGACGCGTGAGCGACATCGAGATCTGGACCGATGGCGGGTGCCAGGGCAACCCCGGACCGGGAGGGTGGGCCTATATCGTTGTGGCCGGCGGGGCGGAGCGGGAGGCGGCCGGTTTCGAACCGGGCACCACGAACAACCGCATGGAGCTGACGGCGGTCCGAGAGGCGCTTGCCAGCCTGCCGGCCGGGTCGGTATCGACTTCCATCACCGTGCACACGGATTCCCAGTACGTCCAGAAGGGCATCACCGAGTGGATCCACACGTGGGAACGCAACGGGTGGCGGACAAGCGGGAAGCAGCCCGTGAAGAACAGCGAGCTGTGGCGGGCCCTGTCGGAGCTTTCCCGCGGACGACAGATCCGGTGGGTCTGGGTGATGGGCCACGCGGGCAACGAGCGCAACGAGCGCTGCGATCGCCTTGTCCAGGAGGCAATCGCCCGGGGGCTCAAGCGCTCCGACTGAAAGGGCCGTTGCTTTCCGGCGGGGGGTATCATGCTCGCCGTCGTATCCAGTCACGCTCCCATCGGCATGGAAGGGGAACTGGTATCCGTTGAAGTGGACATCCGCCGCGGCCTCCCCGGCATAGACGTGGTGGGGCTCCCAGACGGAGCGGTCCGTGAGTCACGGGATCGTGTCCGGGTGGCCATCCGCAACAGCGGCTTCACGTTCCCCCCGGGCCGTATCCTCGTTTCCCTGGCGCCCGCCGGCGTTCGCAAGGAAGGCGCCTCGTTCGACCTTCCCATCGCGCTGGGGGTTCTGGCGGCCTCCGGGCAGATCGCCCCGGAGGGGTGCGGGCACACCATGGTTCTGGGGGAGCTGAACCTCGGCGGGAGGGTACGCGCCGTGCATGGCGTGCTCTCCGCCGTCGGCAGCGGGCTGTCGGCAGGCATCACGCGGTTCCTGGTGCCCACGGAGAACCTGCGGGAGGCTCGCGCGCTGGGGAAGGGGCGGATTGCCGGAATCGGTTCACTGCGGGAAGCCGCCCTGGCGCTTTCGGACCCCGGCGCCGGCGCCACGGGAGATCTGACGGAACCGGCCCCGGACACGGGGGAAACGGGGGCAGGCCTCGGGTCGCTTTCCGACATCCGCGGCCACAAGGACCTGAAGAGGTCGCTTCAGATCGCCGCGGCCGGTCGCCATCACCTCCTGCTCTTCGGTCCTCCCGGCTCCGGCAAGACAATGGCGGCCCGCCGCCTGCCGTGCCTGCTTCCTCGGCTGGACCGGGAGGCCGCGCTGGAAGTGACCCGTATCCACTCCATCGCCGGCGTGCTCCCGCCGGAGTCCGGCCTCGTGACGGTTCCTCCTTTCCGCATGCCGCACCACAGCGCCTCCGCGGAGGGCATCCTGGGAGGCGGGCGCTTCCTTCGACCCGGGGAGGTCTCCCTGGCTCATCGTGGAATCCTGTTCCTGGACGAGGCGCCGGAGTTCGGCATGAGCCTGCTCCAGGGCCTGAGAGAGCCGGTGGAGGACGGCTGGGTGTCCATTGCGCGGGCAGGGCGCACCGTACGCTACCCGGCGGAGCTGCAGCTTGTGCTGGCGTTCAACCCGTGCCCGTGCGGGAACCTCGGGCGGGGCGGCCACGTGTGCGTGTGCGGGCGGCTGGAGGTGGAGCGTTACTGGCGCCGGGTCGGCGGCGCGCTCCTGGACCGCGTGGACCTCCGTGTTCCGCTCAGCCCGGTGCCGGCACGGGACTTGTGCCAGCCGGCAGACCCGGCGGAGGACCAGGCCGCGCGCCGGCAGGTGCAAGCGGCAGTGAGCCGGCAAGCCGCCCGCTACGACGGGCTGGGGTTCGCGTGCAACGCGCGGATTCCCGCGGCGCTCATAGACCGGTTCTGCGCGCTGGACGCGGCCGGGCGCGCCACGCTGCTGCGGGCGGGGGAGGACCTGCACGTGTCTTCCCGCGCGTTTCACTCCATCCTGCGTACCGCGCGCACGCTGGCGGACCTGGAGGAGGAGGATCACATCCTCCCGCGGCACGTCCTGGAAGCAGTGGAGCAACGCCGCTACGGGGATGGGGACTTCTACTTCCGTTGATCGCCGCGCTGCCCGCCGCGCCGCCCGCTCCCAGCCGTTTCTATTGATGCCTCCTTTGCCTTGTGGCTACTATTGAGGCAGAGGTATCCCATGAAGCTCTACAGCAGGACCTACGTGACCATCCTCGCCGTTGCCCTGTCCGCGGCGATGCTGGGTGCGGGTATCCTCGTGACCGCGCTGGTGATCGTGCCCGGCGCGGTACAGCGCCAGCTCTCCGCCCAGCCCGTGCGGGGGGAGCGCGGCACCTCCGCCACGCCGGTCCAGTACACCCCGAGCCTGGCCCCGTCCCTCAAGCCCGGGGACCTGACCGCGGATGAGCTCAATAACATTGAGATCTACCAGCAGGTGAACAAGGCGGTTGTATACGTCACTACGGTCACCACCCAGTACACGTGGTTCTACC
>DASRZR010000453.1:0-3711 GCA_035686185.1 Spirochaetia bacterium
AACATGTACAGCCCGGACTCGGAGATCTCCGCCGTCAACCGGGCGGCCGGTGCTGGCCCCGTGACCGTGTCCGCTGACTTCCTGTCAGCGGTACACCAGGGCCTGGAGCTCGCCCGGCAGACGGACGGGATGTTCGACCCGACCGTGGGCCCGCTGGTGAAGCTGTGGGCCGTGGAGAGCAAGAACCCGCGTGTTCCGGACCCCGCGGACATCAAGGCGGCGCTGCAGTTGATCGGCTGGAAGGACGTCGTTGTCGATGACAGCGCGCGGACGGTCGCGCTGGCGCGCCGGGGCATGACGCTGGATTTCGGAGCTCTGCTCAAGGGCTTTGCCGCGGTGGAGACGGGACGCGTGCTGTCCTCCCGCGGCGTGAAGAACGCCATCGTGGACGTCGGCGGAAGCGTGCTCGTGCTGGGGTCCCGGCCGGGAGGAGACCCCTGGCGCGTCGGCATCCAGTCTCCGGATGCGCCTCGCGGCACGTCGCTGGGCGTCGTGGACGTCCGGGACATGGTGGTGAACACCTCCGGCTCCTACGAGCAGTTCTTCGTGCAGAGAGGGCGCCGCTACCAGCACATCATGGATCCCCACACCGGCTACCCGGTGGACAACGGCGTCACTTCCGTGACGGTGATCGCGAGCCGGCTGCAGAACGCGGACGGCCCGTCCCTCTCCATCCTGGCGCTGGGAGCGGCGCGGGGTCTCGACCTCGCGGCGCGGCTTGGCGTGGACGTGGTCATTGTGGTGAACCACCGCATCTACATGACGGAAGGGGCGCGGCGCCTCTTCACGCTCGTGGATCCGTCCTACGAGGTTGCGGCCGGCGCGCCGGAGAAGTGACCGAGCGTCCGGGAGAGGAACAGCATCCTGCCGAGGTGAAGGCTGAACTGCGACGCCGCGCCGATCAGCGCATAGGCCACCGTGGTCTCCCGCCCGCGGATGCGGCAGGAGTTCCCCATGCGGTCCGGCGGTACCGAGTCCACCACGCGCGTGCAGGCCTCCATGGACCGGCGCAGCGCCGCCCGGAGATCTTCTTTCGACTTCGGGGAGCGCACCCGGATATCCAGCGGGGCAACCTCCGATTCCCGCCCTTCTATTGAGTCGACAACCTCGTCCAGGTTCCCGGCGATGCGCAGGACCAGGCTGCCGACCGCGTCCTCGCCGGTAAGCCAGCCGGACCAGATCTGCTGATCGTCGAGCGTCCCGAGACACTGCTCGGCGCTGTCCACGTAGGCTCTCATTCTCGCGGTCATCGCCGTGACAAGCGCGTGCGCGACATCGGTGTCTTTCATGGTGCTGCTCACAGTCAGCCTCCTTGTGCCGGGAGGGAGGACGCCGGGCCGTCGACGGTGAGGAGCGTTCGACCCCTTACCAGGCGGTCCACGGCGCCGGCCCGGCCCAGGAGGTGGCGACGCATGACGCCCCCGGACCGGCTGCGGGGAACCTGCAGGACGCCGTCCCACTCCCGCCCGCCGCTGTCCGTTTGGGACGGGACCTGGTACTGCTGTTCGCTTCCGGGGGCGACAGCCTGCTCACGGACTGTGACACTGGCAAGCCCGACGGCCGTGCAGAGAACAAGTGCCGGAACCATCGGGGGACGGAGCCTTCTCATGCAGACTAGAGAGCAAGGCCCGTGCCAACGCGACAACGTGGGCGGCGGCCAGGACCATCGCGCCATCTCTTTTGGCGGCCTGCAATTGGGGAATTGAGCTTCGCGATGAGCCGGGCTGCTCCTGGAGAAACCAACCACCGGTGTTCCACGGTTGTTCCACCAGGCTGCAAACCGCAAGGCATCTCGCCCTCGGTTGACTGTGACAAGCTCCGGGGCGACCTTGTCACTGCCATGTACTTCCGCCAGATCCTCCATGAAGAGAAATCCTGCGCCTCCTACCTCGTGGGATGCCCCACGCTGGGCGTGAGCGCCGCGGTGGATCCGCAGGGAGATCCCGCGCTCTACGTCCAACGGCTCGACGCGCGAGGCCTGAGGCTGACCGACGTGTTCGAGACCCACCTGCACGCCGACCATCTCTCGTGCGCCCGGGACCTGGCGCGGCAGACGGGGGCGACGCTGCACCTCGGGCCGGGCGCCGACGTCGGCTACCCGCATGCTCCGATGACGGATGGCCAGGTGCTCACCGTGGGCAACCGGCGCATCGAGGTGCTGCACGCGCCGGGCCACACGCCGGAGCACGTGTGCCTGCTCATCGACAACTGGTTCGTTCTGACTGGTGACACGCTGTTCGTGGGAGACGTGGGCAGGGTGGACCTGACGCTGGACCACGCGCACGCGCTTCCCGTGTCCCGGCGCGCCGAGCAGCTCTTCGACAGCCTCCAGCGGCTGCTCGCCCTTCCCGACTGGACCGAGATCTATCCCGGCCACTACTCCGGTTCCGTGTGCGGACGCGGGATGGATGGGAAGCCAGTGTCGACCATCGGGCGGGAACGCGCAAAGAACAAGGCACTGCGGCTGGACCGCGCCCAGTTCGTGGACTTCCAGTGCTCCGAGCTGCCTCCCCTGCCGGAAGACTTCCGCCGGATCAAAAGCGCAAACGCGGGGCTCGGGACAGCCCGCGTTGACGATACCAACGGGCGCGCGTAAGTTCAAAGAGTGGCCGGCAGGGGCTGCCTCCTCGCACCGCCCTGGCCTGCCGCGTCATACCAAGAGAAGAGAGACCCATGAACCTCGACGACCGCGAGCCCGGTAAGGGCTACGAATGGATGGCCCTTTCCGTCACCACGATCGGCGCGCTGCTTGCATCGATCCAGGGCTCCGCGCTCATCATCGGCCTTCCGGACATCCTGGTGAACCTGAAGGCGGACTTCCTGACGGCGATCTGGGTGCTGTTGGCGTACCTGCTGGTGACCACCGCGGTGGTCCCGGTCATCGGCCGGCTGGCGGACATGTTCGGCCGCAAGAACCTGTACAACGCGGGCTTCGCGATCTTCACGTTGGGATCCCTGCTGGCGGGGTTCGTCCACCCGCGGTTCCACGGCGCTGACCTGATTGCGGCGCGCGTCATCCAGGGAATGGGGGGAGCGCTCCTGTTCGCCAACAGCGCTGCCATCGTCACGGATGCCTTCCGTCACGGACGCATCGGGCTGGGGCTCGGGGTCAACCAGATTGCCGCTGCCGCCGGGTTTGTCCTGGGCCCCGTGGTGGGAGGTCTGCTGACCGCGGTCAACTGGAGGCTGATCTTCCTGGTGAACGTGCCGCTGGGCGTGCTGGGCACCGTCTGGGGGATCTGGAGGCTGCGCGAGCCCGAGCGCCTTCCCGCGGGGCAGCACTTCGATCTGTGGGGAAGCCTCACGTTCACGATCGGCCTTGGCGCTCTGCTGCTCGGGCTGTCGCTGACCGCGTTTCCCGCCGGCGGGCCTCTGCTGCCGTACGCGCTCATCGGAGCCTCGGCGGCGGTCCTGGCCGCGTTCGTGGTGATCGAGCGGCGGACCGCGGAGCCGATGTTAGATTTCGGCCTTTTCCGTCATCGCCTGTTCACACTGGCCAACCTTGCCGGCGGACTGAACGGCCTGGCGCGCGGCGCGGTGCTGTTCCTGCTCACGTTCTTCCTGCAAGGGCCCTACGGCAGGAACCCGCTGCAGGCCGGCATCCTCACCGCGCCGTTTGGCCTCGCGTTCCTGGCCGTGGGACCCTTTTCCGGTTACCTCTCGGATCGCCACGGGTCACGCGGGCTGGCAACGGCCGGCCTCCTGGTGTCC
>DASRZR010000454.1:0-2575 GCA_035686185.1 Spirochaetia bacterium
GCCTGGCAGCGCTGGCGAAACACCTCCGTCCCTCCTCGAAGTGGAGGGTCTGTCGAAGACCTTCCGGGGATTGCACGCGGTCGACGGCTACGCGGTTCGGCTGCCGCCGGGTGAGATCCTCGGCATCATCGGGCCTAACGGCGCCGGGAAGTCCACGGTCTTCAATCTCCTCACCGGTCACCTCCGCCCGACCTCCGGCACCATCCGCTTCCGCGGCCACGACGTAACAAACCTCCCGGCGGAGCGCATCGCGCGGAGGGGCATGGGCCGCACGTTCCAGAACATCCGCCTGTTCTCGACCATGACCGTACTGGAAAATGTGGTCTGCGCGCGGCGGTTGCACGCGCGGTCGGGGCTGCTTCCCGCGGTGCTCGCGCTGCCTTCTTTCCGTCGCGCGGAGTCGCGTCTGGTGACGGAGTCCCTGGAGCTGCTGCGCCTCTTCGGCCTGGAGGACCGCGCGGACGCCTCAGCAACCGCGCTGCCCTACGGCGACCAGCGGCGCCTGGAGATTGTGCGGGCGCTCGCGCTGGAGCCTTCCCTCCTCCTGCTGGACGAGCCCACCGCGGGAATGAACACGCAGGAGTCGCAGGTCCTGCTCGATCTCATCCGTCGCGTGCACGAGCAGTACCGGCTTGCGATCATCCTCGTGGAGCACAACATGCCGCTGGTGATGCAGCTATGCGGCCGCATCCAGGTCCTCAACTACGGGCAGGTCATTTCCGAAGGGACGCCGGAGCAGGTCCGCGCGGACCCCCGGGTCATCGAGTCGTACCTCGGACAGGTGGAAAACGATGCTGTCCCTGGATAGGGTGGACCTCCACTATGGACACGTCCACGCGCTGAAGGGCGTCAGCATGGAGGTGCGGGACGGTGAGCTCGTCGCGCTGCTGGGCGCCAACGGCGCGGGAAAGTCCTCCGCGCTCATGGCGGTCTCCGGGATCGTGCGGCCCAGCGGCGGCTCGCTCGTCTACGACGGGGTGAGCCTCGCCACGGCGGCATCGGCGCAGATCGTTGCCATGGGCGTCATCCACTGCCCGGAGGGGCGGCGCGTATTTGGCGGGCTCTCCGTCATGGAAAACCTGCGGATGGGGGCCGTCCGCCGCCGGGACGCGCGCGGAGTCCGTGCCGACCTCGACTACGTGTTCACGCTCTTCCCGATCCTGAAGGAGCGCTCTCACCAGTCCGCCGCCACGTTGTCCGGCGGAGAGCAGCAGATGCTTGCCATCGGCCGGGCCCTCATGGCGCAGCCCCGGCTTCTGATGCTGGACGAGCCGTCCCTCGGCCTCGCCCCGATCGTCGTGCAGTCCATTTTCCGCGTCATCCGGGAGCTGCACCGCAAGGGTGTCACGATCCTGCTGGTGGAGCAGAACGTGCGCCAGGCGCTCGCGGTGGCGGACAGGGGCTACGTCATGGCCAGTGGACAGGTGATGCTGAGCGGATCCGGTGCGGAGCTGCGGAGCAATCCGGACATCGAGCGCGCGTACCTGTCCACCGCGCCGGGAGCCGCCGCTCCATGACAACCGGGCAGCTTCTCCTTCAGCAACTGATCAACGCGGTCAGCATCGGCAGCCTCTACGCGCTCATGGCCATCGGTCTTGCCATGGTCTTCGGGATCCTGCGGCTCATCAACTTCGCTCACGGTGACCTGATCATGGTGGGAAGCTACGTGACGCTCCTGCTCACCGTGGCGGGCCTCCCGTTCTGGGTGGCGGCGGTGGCCGGCGTGGCCGCCAGCACCGCCGCCGGGCTCCTCATGGAAAGAGTGGCCTACCGCCCCATCCGGGGGGCGCACGAGGTCTCCATGCTTCTCACCTCGTTCTCCGTGACGATCCTCCTGGAGAACCTCGCCATCATCCTCTTCCGGCCCACGTCGCGTCCGTTCCCGGCGCCGTCGGTGCTGGGGTCGGTCATTTCCCTTGGTCAGCTTCGGATCGCGGGGCTGGACCTCATTGCCATCGCGGTGGCCGCCGTGCTCCTTGTCGGGCTCACGGTCTTCGTCACGCGCACGAACATCGGCATCTCCATGCGCGCCGCGTCCCAGGACCTCCTCGCCGCCCGGCTCATGGGCATCGACGTGAACCGGGTGATCGCCGCCGCCTTTGCCATCGGCTCGCTCATGGCGGGAGTCGTGGGCCTCCTGTGGAGCGCGCGCGTGGGAAAGATCGATCCGCTCATGGGCTTCAATCCGGTGCTGAAGGCGTTCGTGGCATCCGTGATCGGCGGCCTGGGGAGCCTGAGCGGCGCGGTCATCGGCGCGTACGTGCTGGGGGGACTGGAGATCATGCTCCAGGGGCTGCTCCCCGCCGAGCTCACGCCGTACCGCGATGCCTTCGTGTTCCTGATCCTGATCGCGCTGCTCCTGTTCCGGCCCAACGGCATCCTCGGTAGCTCGGAAAGGGAGAAGCTATGATCCGCGCGGAAGATGCCAGGCCTTCCCGGCTCCTGGCCCGTATCGCCCCCGCCGGCGTTCTCCTCGCGGCGGTGGCGGCCGTGCTGGGCGCCACGGACCTGTTCGCCGGGGACTACCTGCAGCGGATCGTGATCGGGATCGGGATCAACGTGATCCTCGTGGTGG
>DASRZR010000455.1:0-6886 GCA_035686185.1 Spirochaetia bacterium
GTATGGGATGGGGGCGGGAGGGGTCCCTGCGTTCCGCGCCCGTCATTGCGCGCGCGCTCAATAGCCGGTGACCACCAGGACTTCCCGGTAGCCCTCCGCGGCTTCCGGCAGCTCCTTCTCCGCCGCCAGGTTGGAGATCAACCGTTCCGGCATGGCATCCTCACGGGAACGGTTGCGTTCCATGCACGTTGCTATGGGGGTGTCGAGGAAGATGGCCCCCACCGTCTTTCCCATCTGCCGGGCTATCAGCACGTAGTGCTTCCGTGATTCCCGGGACATGTTCGTGTTGTCAATAAGGAGCTTCTTGTGGTTCTGGAGGAAGTGCTCGATGATCTTTTTCTCCACGTGAGATACCAGGAACTCGTCCGAGGAGGCGAACTCCTTCTCCGACCACTTCTGTCCGAAATGCGTCATTTCGAACAGCAGCCGTCGCAGCTCCTTGCGGTTCACCCGGAGCCGGCCGGTGCCGCCAAAGTTCGCCCCCGCAAAATGCGACTTGCCGCATCCGGGCAGGCCGCAGACAAGGATGATGTCGAGAGCCTGGAACCGTTGCACGTCCATGGTCCCGTAGTGTATCACGGCGGCGCGAGTTGCCAACTGCCCGTTCGCGGGCTATATACTCATCAGACCAAAGTCCAACGCACCTCGTGCGTGTGAAGGAGGAACTCGCGGTGAGAAAGAGACTCGTTGTTTCCCTGGCGGTCGCGGCGGCCGCCTTCCTGGTGCTGGCCGGATGCATGAGCTTCGACGTGGGGAGCGCCATCGGCAAGCAGATCGCGCCGCAGCCGCAGCAACAGCCCGCGGCCCAGCCCGCGCCGTCCGGCCAGGCGCAGCCGGCCGCTCAGCCCGCCGCGCAGCCCGCGGGACCGGGGGCCGCCTATGCCTACCAGATGCAGTTCGGCGCGTTCTACAGCGGCTTCTGGAGCATGGGATGGTTCGGCTACAAAGACGGCGGCTACAAGGACGGCCAGGGCACCATCTGGAAGTTCACCAGCAGCCGGGACAACAAGCCCGTGACGTTCGAGCGCGCGCTGCTGAAGACCAACGCGGACTCCACGCAGTGGTGGCGCTTCAAGCTGGACACGGACAAGCAGTCCATCCTGTACGAGTTCCTCGTGGGACCGGACGGGTACGCCACGAAGGTCCGCTACAAGGACCCGGACTCCGGCGCCGTGCAGGAGTTCGTGCCGGACAAGGGCCAGCAGAGCCAGCCTTCCGGCACCCACGTCCCCAGCCGCGAGGAGTACGCCAAGTACAAGGTGGATTCCCAGACGGTGAAGGTCCAGGCCGGCAGCTTTGCCACGGACCACTACCTGTACACGGACCCGCAGTCCAGCGGCAGCGTGGAAAGCTGGGTCAGCATGACGGTGCCCGGCTACATGGTGAAGTCCATCTACACGAACAAGAAGAACAACCAGACCTCGAACGGGGAGCTGATCCAGATCGAATCCGGGGTCAGCACGGCCCTCGGCTCCTACTAGGCCAGCGGGAACCTTCGCGGCGCCCTCCCGGGCGCCGCGCCTTTCTCTAGACCTTCACCACCACCACTTCCGCCCCGCGGGCCGGCAGGAGCTGGATACCCTCCGGAGTGACGCGCGCCTCTGCTCCTTCCACTGACCGTGCCGGCCCGACGTTGCGCAGGCAGACGGTCCACGGCTTTCGGGCGCCGCGCCGTCGGATCTCGATACGGTCACCGGAACGCAGGACGGTGAGAGAGGCCTCCTCCCGGCCGTCCGGGGACACCACGACGGCCGCGGACGTCTCCCCTTCCACCGGCCCGAACACGTGGAAGACCACGCCATCCGCGTAGTCGTAGTCCGGGCGCGTCTCGTTCGCGCCCAGGGCCACGATAGCGCCCGGACGGACCATGAGCGGCAGGCTGGCGTAGCCGTGCCTCTCCTTCTGCCACCGGCCGCCTTCCACCACGACCCCGGAGATCAGGCTCGTCCACCGACCCTGCGGCAGGTAGTAGGACACCGAGCCGTCCTCGGTGAACACCGGGGCCACCAGCAGGGACGGCCCCAGCATGTACTGCCGGTCCAGCGCCGCGCAGGCCGGGTCCTCGGGGAACTCCAGGACCATGGCCCGCATGACCGGGATCCCGTCCCGGGAAGCCTCGGCGGCGGCGGCAAACAGGTACGGCATCAACCGGCACTTCAACTGCACGAAGTACCGCAGCACGTCGGTGGATTCCTCTCCGAACAGCCAGGGCACGCGGTAGGACTCGTTTCCGTGCAGCCGGCTGTGGGAGGAAAGCAGCCCGAAGGCCGTCCAGCGCCGGTAGAGGTCCGGCGTGGCCGTTTTCTCGAACCCGCTGATGTCGTGGCTCCAGAACCCGAACCCGGAGAGACCGAGGGACAGGCCGCCGCGCAGGCTCTCCGCCATGGACTCGTACGTGGCGGAGCAGTCACCGCCCCAGTGGACGGGGAACTTCTGGCACCCCACGGTGGCGGAGCGCGCAAAGACGAGCGCCCGGCCCTCTCCCTTCGTTTCCTTCAGGACCTCGAACACGGCGCGGTTGTAGAGGTAGGGGTAGTAGTTGTGCATGCGCGCGGGGTCAGAGCCGTCATGCCAGGACACGTCGGTGGGAATCCGCTCTCCGAAGTCGGTCTTGAAGCAGTCCACGCCGGCCTCCAGCAGCCGGCGCAGGTGGCCCTGGTACCATCGAACGGCCGCGGGGTTGGTGAAGTCCACCAGGCCCATGCCCGCCTGCCACCGGTCCCATTGCCATACGCTGCCGTCGGAGCGGCGCACCAGGAAGCCGCGCGCCATCCCCTCGTCGAACAGACGCGACTTCTGCGCGATGTAAGGATTGATCCAGACGCTGATCCGAAGCCCCTTCTCCTTCAGTCGGGCCAGGGTGGCGGCCGGATCCGGGAACTGGGCGGCGTCCCACTCGAAGTCACACCACTCGAGTTCCTTCATCCAGAAGCAGTCGAAGTGGAATACGTGCAGGGGAACGCGCCGCTCCCTCATGCCCTCGATGAAGCTGTTCACCGTGGACTCGTCATAGGTGGTGGTGAAGGAGGTGGTCAGCCACAGGCCGAAGGACCACGCCGGGGGAAGCGCCGGCCGGCCGCTGAGGGCCGTGTAGGTCCGAAGCACGTCCTTGGGGGTGGCCCCGCCGATCACGTAGTACTCCAGCTCTTCCCCGGAGACGGAGAACTGCGTTCGGGAGACGACCTCGGAGCCGACCTCGAAGCTCACCCGCTCGGGGTGCGCCACCAGCACCCCGTAGCCGGCGCTGCTCAGGAAGAACGGCACGTTCTTGTAGGCCTGCTCGCTGGCGGTGCCGCCGTCCTCGTTCCAGGTTTCCACCACCTGGCCGTTCTTGACGAACGGGGTGAAACGCTCCCCCAGCCCGTAGATGGACTCCCCCACGCCGAGGGCGAGCTGCTCCCGCATGAACGGGGAATCCTGCGCGTCCCGCAGGTAGGCCATGCATCCCCGGGCGCTGCCGGTGAGACGGCGGCTCCCGTGAAAGAAGTCCACGGCCCAGTCCGCCGGTGCACCGCCCGGGGCGTGGCCGCAGGCCACGCGCACGGAGGTGCTCCCGCTTTCCAGCGTCACGTAGTCGGCGGTTCTCGTGATGCGCGGGGGCCGGTCCGCGTCCTGGCGCAGCTCGAAGGACGGCAGGCGGCGCGGCCGCCCTTTGAAGTGGACCAGGTGGACCCGGATCACGTCCGGCATCGGGCTGCTCAAGCGGAGCGTGAGCTGCGCGATGTTCAGCGTGTCTCCCCGGTGCCGGATGGGACGGCAGGGCGCGAACACGGTGAGACCGCCGTCTACCTCCCGTATCTCGCGCGCCTCCTGGGGCATGAATGCCCGTACCCCTTCCCGCAGTCCCCAGTACCCGTCCGTGAACTTCATGTGCGCTCGTCCTTTTTCGCCGAGGGTCCGCCCGCCGGCGCTCTCCAGCCCGCCTTCATCCCTTGACCGCCCCGGCCACCATGCCCTTGATGATGTGGCGCTGGAGCACGAGGTACAGCGCGATGGCCGGCGTGATGGTGAGCAGCACCCCCGCCATGGCGTTCTGCCAGTCCACCTTGTACTGGCCAAAGAAGTTGTAGGCCGCCAGCTGCAGCGTCATGGAGTTCTTGGCTCCACTCAGGATGAGCAGTGGCAGCAGGAAGTCGTTCCACATCCACATGGCGTTGATCACGATCACGGACACGGTCACCGGCCGCAGCAGCGGGAAGATGACCTGGAAGAACATCCGCAGGGGCCCGCAGCCGTCCAGGGAGGCGCAGTCGTCGAGCTCTCCGGGCACGGTCTTGGAAAACCCGTGGTACATGAACAGGGAGAGCGGAATCCCCAGCCCCCAGTACACCGTCCCCAGGCCCCAGAGGGAGTTCGTGAGGTGCAGCATCCGCGCCACCTTCACCAGCGCGATCATGAACGAGTGGAACGGGATCATCATGGGGGCCACGCACAGCAGGAACACGACCCAGCTCGTTCGCGTGCGGGTGCGGGAGAGACGGAAGCCGGCCAGGGACGCCAGGATCACGACCCCGGCGGTGCCCATGGCCGTGACCACCAGCGTGTTGACGAACAGGCGGGGATAGCGCATGAGCGTGAACGCGTTGGCGAAGTTCTCCCAGGCCAGGTGAGAGGGCAGCGCCACCACGTTCGTCGTGATCTCGGAGAACGTCTTCACGGAATTGATGACCACGAGCAGGAGCGGGTACAGGTAGGCCACGGCCACCACGGTCATGAGCACGGAGACCAGGGCCGCCGCGCGCGGGCGTCTCCCGCGGCTCATGCCTGCACCTCGCGGCGCTTGAAGACATTGAGCTGGAACACGGTCAGCACCAGGATGATGAGGAACAGCACCACGGACTTCGCGCTGCCGTAGCCGAACCGGCTGTCACTGAAGGCCGTCTTGTAGATGTCCAGCGCGATGCTCGTGGTGGCTAGCCCCGGGCCGCCAAAGGTGAGGCTGAAGATCACGTCGAACGTCTTCAGGGCGTTGGACAGGGAGTAGAACACCGCCACCGTGACGGACGGCATGATGAGCGGCAGCGTGATGTGGAAGAAGCGGCGCACGGGCCCGCTTCCGTCGATGACGGCCGCCTCGAGCTGTTCCCGCGGCACCGTCTGCAGGCCGGCGATGTAGATCACCAGGTAGAAGCCGATGGCCTGCCACACCGACACCAGGATCACGCTCACTCCCGCCAGGCGTGAATCCCCGAGCCAGCTCAGCTGGAACAGTCCCCAGTGGGTGAGCGCGCCGAAGGAGTCGAAGCCACGGGAAAAGATGAACCGCCACACGTATCCGATCACGATGAGGCTGATGATGTTGGGGATGTAGAACGCGGCGCGCAGCGCGTTCCTGCCCCGGATGTTCATGTCCAGGATCAGCGCGAGACCCAGCGCGATGACGTTGATGGCCACGAGCGCCACGGCGGTGAACAGGAACGTGAAGATCATCGCGTTGCCCAGCGCGCGGTCGTTCGTGAGGAGCTCCGCGTAGTTGGCAAGCCCCACCCACTTCACCGCCTTGTCCAGCCCGTTCCACTTCGTGAAGGAGTACGCCACGCTCATCAGGAACGGGCCCTCCACGAACAGGACGATGGCGATGAGCGCGGGGGCGGTCATGCCGAAGAACTCGAGGCCGCGCCGACGGCGCGCCCTCCTCTGTCCGGGGGTCATAGCCTCTCCGAGGGGAGGGCCGGGAGGCGAACCTCCCGGCCCGGGTGCATCACGCGCCTACTTGGAGGCGGCGACGATCTTCGCGTACTCCGCGTCCAGCGCATCCAGCGTCTGGGCTCGGTTGGTCTGGCCCGCGCAGTAGCCCTGGAGGATGAGCCCCAGCCCCTGCTCGAGGCCGGTGGGGAACATCTGGTAGTACCACGGATAGGACGGCGTCCGGGAGCCCAGCAGGGCCACGGTGGCCTGGGCGAGCTGGGCCGAGGGCGCCGCGGATCCCTTGATCGGGGAGAGCTGCTGGATCTTGCCCGGGATCCACGCCTTGCCGTAGGCGGAGGTCGTCAGCCACTTCAGCCACGCCACGGCCGCCTGCACCTGCCCGTCCTTGGCGATGCGGATGGTCTGGTTGGAGTCGTACATGAGGCCGGCCTTCGAGGCTGGTCCGGCCACCGGACCGAGCAGGAACCCGATCTGGGCCTGGGGGTTCGTCTTCAGGATGGAGCCTTCCGCCCAGTTGCCCTGGTGAGCAATGCCGACCTTGCCGGTGGCAAGCAGGGAGCACTGGTCGTTGAAGTCAGACTCCATGGGCTTGGGTCCGCCGTACTTCTTGATGAGGTCCAGCACGTCGAACACCGTGCTCATGTCCTTGATGTCCTTGAACTTCAGGGAGCCGTCGTTCAGCTTGCCCACGAAGGCGGCGTATCCGCCGTAGGACTCCGGGGTGGCCGCGAGCACCTGCCAGGCGGTCTGGGGGAGCACCCACCACTCCTTGTAGCCGGTGGCAAACGGCTGGATCCCTTTGGCCTGCAGCTTCTGCGCGGCCGCATCGTACTCCGCCAGCGTGCGGGGAAGCGTGGTGATGCCCGCCGCCTTGAACACCGCCTTGTTGTAGATGAAGGAGTGGGACTGCACGAGGAACGGGTAGCCGGTCACGCGGCCGTTCACCGTCACGCCGGCCAGCGCGCTGGGCTCCAGGTTCTTGATGAAGTCCTGGTCGGTGAGGTCGTAGTAGTAGTCCTTGTAGGTGACGTTGTCCGCGTAGGCGCTGCTCATGAACACGTCCGGCACGTCCCCGGAGTTGAGCTTCGCCCTCAGGAGCGCGGGGTACTCCGCCTGGTTCACCGTTACGTCCAGCGTGTTGCCCGTTTCCTGCTGGTACTGCTTTGCCATGTCGTTGTACTGGTCCGTGAGCTCGGGGCTGTAGAAGAACAGCTTGAGCGTGACCTTGCCCTGACCC
>DASRZR010000456.1:0-9111 GCA_035686185.1 Spirochaetia bacterium
CGCACCTGCTGGTGTTCCTGGACAGCCCCATGGCCACGAGGGTGAACGAGGTATTTGCGCGGTGGCCGCAGTACCTGGACCCGGACATGAACGCGCTGATCCGGGACCACCGTTCCCCGTTCGATCTCCCCGGGCTCGTCCTGGCCCGCACCAGCTCCGATTCCAAGGCCATCAACCGGATCACGGGAAGCGCGATCATCATCTCGGGCGCCGGCATGTGCACCGGCGGCCGGATCAAGCACCACCTCGTGCGCAACATCAGCCGCTCAGAGAGCACGATCCTGTTCGTGGGCTACCAGGCGGAAGGCACGCTGGGCCGGCAGATCGTGGACGGCGCCCCGCAGGTGCGCATCCTCGGGGAGATGCTGCCCGTCCGCGCGCACGTGCAGCGCATAGACGGCTTCTCCGGCCACGCGGACCGCGATGAGCTCCTGCGGTGGGCTCACGCCCTCCGCGCCTCCCCGAAGCGCGCGTTCGTGGTCCACGGCGAGGCCGCCGTGGCGGACAGCTTCCGCGCCACCCTCCGCCAGCAGCTCGGCTGGAAGGCCGAGGTGCCGTCACCGGGGCAGACAGTGGAACTGGAGTAGGGAGTCCGCGTCCCCGTCAGTACTTGAACGCGCTCTCCCCGATGAACTCTCGAAGGATGGACGTGGGCGGCACCCAGCGGGGGTGCAGCGGTGTGAAGTTTGCCAGGAAGGAGAGAAGCGTCCGCGCCTCCTGGTATTCAGGCACGTCCGGCTTCACGGAGGCGAGCAGAGGATCCGCGTACACCTTCAGCACGGCAAGCTCGTAGTCCAGCGCGGAGTTGAACGCGGAATCCGCAAGGTTCTGGAACGGGAAGATGTTGCGGTCTTCTCCCCGGCGCACGGACGGCCACATGGACAGCGTCTTCTGGGCCGAGTGTCCGCGGAACTGGCTGTCCCGAACGATGCGCCGGATGAGCCGGTTCTCCGTGGTGGAGATCCGGTTGTGGTCGTCCAGGTTCAGCTGCGTGAGCGCCGAAATGTAGATCTTGTGCTTGCTCTCCCGCGGGATCAGGGGGGTCAGGGCGTCGTTGAGGCCGTGGATGCCTTCCAGTATCAGCAAGGCCCGGTCCGGCAGACGCATTCGTCGGCCTTCCTTCTTGCGGACACCGGCGTGGAAATCGAACAGCGGCGTCTCCGCCTCGTCGCCGCGGAGCAGCGCCACGAGCGTCCGGTTCAGGAGCTCGACATCCAGCGCCTCCAGCGATTCGAAGTCCGGCTTTCCCTCCTCGTCCCGCGGGGTCTGGTCGTTCGGCTTGTAGTAATCGTCCAGCGAGATCGTCACGGGGTTGCGGCCCACCACGCGGAGCTGGATCATGAGCTTCTTGGAGAACGTGGTCTTGCCGGAGGAAGAGGGCCCGGCAATGAGCACGACGCGGACCTGCTCCCGCTGCGAGTTGATGCGGTCCGCGATCTCGGCGATCTTCTTGTCCTGCAGCGCTTCCGCCACCTGGATGAAGTCCTGGATCCCGCCCTGGCGGATGAGCTGGTCGAGCCTCCCGACGCTGCCCACCTGCAGCACCTTGCCCCAGTTCTTGTACTCCCGGTAGATGGAGAACAGCACCGGACTCTGCTCGAAGTCCCCCATGTGCAGCGGGTTCTCCGACGGCGGGTAGCGCAGCAGGAAGCCCGGATCGCATCCCAGCAATCCGAACACGGAGAGCAACCCGGTGCGGGGCACCAGCGGTCCGTGGGAGAGGTCCAGGTATCCTTCGCAGGAGCTCACCTGGACCGTCGGGTCGTTGCGGTTCTGCAGGAGCAGGAGCGTATCGGGCTGGTTGTGCTTCTGGAAATAGGCGATGGCGTCCTGGTAGGCGAGGGAGAGCACCCGCACGGGCAGGTCCCGGGCCACGAGCTGCCGCATCTCCGCTTCCAGGCGGATCAGGTCGTCCCGCGGTACGGCGTCCAGGCCGTCAAAGTAGTAGAAGTACCCCTGCCCCAGGGAGTGGCCGATGACCAGCCGTCGCTTCGGCACGACTTTCTGCGCGGCCATGGACAGGAGGAAGGACAGGGAGCGGCGGTAGATGGCCAGCCCCTGCCGGCTCCCGAGGTCCACCGGCTGCACCGCGGCGTTCACGGTGAGCTCGTGTCGGAGGTGGACCACCTCGTTGTTCACGAGCACCGCTACCAGCGGGAGCGCCGTGCCCGGGAACAGAGGGTCCGCCGTGACCTGTTCCACCGGCGTGCCGGCCGGGAACTCGCGCGCCGCGCCGCCGGGGAACGTCACGCGGACGTTCACGCCTGCTCCTTGACCTGCTGCGCTTCCTCCGGAGGCAACACACCGCTGATCGTGAGGCCGCCATCCGAATCCGAGATCTGAACCGAGGCCGGGTCGGCGAGCTGTCTGCCCTCCGGGTCCCGCAGGAGTCGCACCACCGGGCACCGCGGTCGGGCGGGATCCGTCTTGACCACCACGCCCTTGCTGCCGTCCGAAAGGACCACCGCGGTCCCGACCGGGTAGACGGACAACGTGTACACGAGCGCCTTGAGGATCCGCTCGTCGTACTGCTTGCGGTTCTTCTGCGCGAGGTCACGGATGCTGTTGTGCCCGTCCATGGATCCGGGCCGGAACGGCCGGCGCGACAGCATCGCGTCGTAGGAGCACACCACCCCGATGATCAGCGCGTATTCCGAGATCTTGGGCGTGGCAAGCGCCCGCGGATACCCGGATCCGTCGATGCGCTCGTGATGCTCCAGGGCCGCCAGGGCCACGTTCTCCGGAGCAGAGACGCCCTTGAGGATGCGGTAGCCCAGGAGGGTGTGCGTGGACAGGGCCTTCTTCTCATCCGGGGTCAGTGTTCGCGTGGCGCGCCGCAGGTCCGACGGCAGCTTCAGCATCCCCACCTCATGCAGGAGGCAGGCCTGCCCGAGCTCGATGAGCCGATGGGGAGGCATCTTGAGGTAGTCCCCGATGGCAAGCGCCAGGATGGTCGTGTTCACCGCGTGCGTGATCATGTAGCGGTCGGGCTCGGCGCTCACGTCCAGGAAGCGCAGCAGGAAGTCACGGCCGTCATGGACCATCTGGATGGCCCTCTTGATCCACTCCGTCGCCTGCCCCAGGCCAATGGCTCCTTCCAGCGAGTACTTCGTGAACAGCCCGTCCACGAACAGGGTGAGCTCCGCGTGGAACTTCTGGGCGGCCGCCTCCTGGGCGCTCTGCTGGATGTCGTCGTCAATGGTCTGCGGCGTGACGCTGCCGGAGGCGCTCATCGACCCCGATACGTCCTTGGGTTTCCCGTCGGTGCGGACCTGGGTGTATTTCCACTTCTGCAGGCGTTTCAGCAGCTCGGGTGTCACGGGGGAGTCCGGGGTGAGCAGGAGGTATTTTTCGTCGAGGTAGACGGGCTTGTCGTAGTACGTGCCGGCCGTCAGGCCGGACACCGGTACGCTGTTCATTCCAACGGTTCCCTCCCGCTGCCTCCCCGCCCCTTTGACGGGAGAGACAGTTTCCCATACTATGTCACCCTTATTATAGGGGAAAATCATGAAAATGAAAGCGATATTTCTGCTGTTGAACGTGGTGCTCGCCGTCGCGTTCCTCGTGATTTTCTTCACGCCGCTGTTCCTCGTGGGCGGGGACTGGTTCGCGGTGTTCTGGACACGCAACTGGCCGATCGCCGTGGTGTTCGTCGTCACGCTGGCCGTTATTGACACGTACTTTCTCCTGAACTGGCGGCTGTTCACGGCGCTGGAGAAGGAGGACTGGCCCACCGTGGCCTCATTCCTGGAGGAACGCGTGCTCCGCCGGGGGCGACTCACCTCGTCCCGCGTGCGGCTCCTGCTCAACACGTACCTGGTGACCTCCAACACGGATGCCATTCTCGCGCTGGAGGCTTTCCTCCAGGAGAGAAGGCCGGCCCTGATCGGGACATTCAGTCTCCCGTTCGGGATCCCGCACCTGCTCGCCCGGGACCAGAAGGATTCCCCGGCGTGGTTCCGTGCCCTCCTGCAGCGCCCCTCCCTGCGGGCGCGGGACTGGGTCCGCTGGAACCTGGCGTTCTGCCTCCTGCAGGCTCAAGCAAAGGACGAGGCGCAGCAGGAACTGGTGGATCTCGTGGACCACGTGCAGGATCCCGTCCTCCTGCTGCTCAGCATCTACCTCCTGGAAGCGGTGGCGCGCCGGGACTCGCAGCCGCACACCCGCGTGATGGCGCGACGGGAGGAGCTTCGCCGGGCGCACACGCCGGCCACCCTCCAGGCCGCCGTGGAAAAATCGAGCGCCAACATACAGGTGGTCGTGCTCTCCCGGCTCCTCCGGGACGCCATGGAGTGGCTGTTCGCCGAAACGGCGTCCGCGTCCGGCGGCGCCTCCTCCCCGTCGGGACCAACGGTCGGGGGGCCTTCAGCGCAGACCGTCCACTAGGAGATCAGGAACCGAACAGGTTGCGCTGTTCGGTCAGCGTCACGAATCCGACGTCGTTGAGCGCGCGAATGAGCACCGGCGTCCACACGCACTGTGACCAGTAGTAGCCCAGGCATCCCAGCGCGCCGACGAAGGCGGATTCCAGCCACAGGCCCGTGCGCCGGGAGGACACAACCGCCACCATGGCGGAAAGCGCCGTGGCAATCACGATGGCCGTGAGCGGGCCCCAGATCGACACGAGCACGGTGAAAAAGACTCCCTTGTAGAAAAGCTCCTCGGACGGCGCGTGGAACAGCAGCAGGAGCGCCTGGGACGCCAGGAACGGGCGCGTCAGCTTCTCCCGCGGAAGGAGAGCACCCCAGTTCCAGAAGACATGGAAGAGCAGGCAGGCCGCGCCCACGCCCGCGCCCGTAAGGAGTGCACTGCCCGTGGGGGCCAGCGCGGCCGGCTGGACCCGGGCGAGGATCGTCACGGCGAAGGCGACCTGTGCCACCCGCACCACCGTGTCCAGGAACAGGTTCTTGAACGAGTACGGCAGGGCCCACATGTGGATGAAGAGCCCCAGGGACAGGATGACCAGGTCGGCCACGCCGGGCTTATCGTCTGGTGCTCACGAAGTAGGACACGCGACGGTCGTAGGTACGCTCCTGCTCCGGCGTGAACAGGCAGCCGGGCAGCTCGTCAGCGGCACGGTGATACGAGAGGCAGTCGCAGCACACGCCGTGGCGCGGGCACCCGGCGTAGGTGCAGGTGCATCGCGCGGCGTTCCTGGTACTGTTGGAGCACGTCATTTGTCCAGTTATGCACCGTCGGCCGGCCGATTGCAAGTGAGCCGATCTCCCGCGCCGCCGTTGACAACGCCCCGCGGCGTGCCGCACCATGACGCCGCCGTGATCCGCTCGCGTGCGCCGGTTTTCCTCATCGTGTCCCTCGTCCTCGTCGCTGCCGCGCTGCTGGGGGTGGCCGTGGGCGCGGTGCCGGTGCCGCCGACCGCGCTGGTGAGGCTGCTGCTGCACCGGTGGGGCATCGGGGGCGTGGGCGCTCCCGAGAGACGGGACATTGTCATACTCCTGCTCCTTCGTCTTCCGCGCGTTGTGGCGGCCATACTGGTGGGCTCGTCCCTGGCTGTCTGCGGGGTGGTGATGCAAGGCCTTTTCCGCAACCCCATGGCCAGCCCGGAGATCCTCGGCCTGTCCGCGGGGGGAAGCCTCGGGGCGGTCATCGCCATTGCCTCCGGCCTTGCCGCGCAGGCGGCGTTCGCCATCCCCGGGTTCACCATCCTGGGCGCCCTGGTGTCCGCCACCTGCATCTACCTCCTTTCCTCGACCCGGGGGACAACGTCCCTGCTGTACATCGTGATTGCCGGCCTCGCCATGTCTTCCCTTTTCGGCGGCCTCACCTCGGCGTTGCTCCTGTTCTCCAACCAGTACCAGGTGAGCCAGTTCGTGTTCTGGACCATGGGCGGACTGGACGGCCGGGGCTGGCAGCACATCCTCGTGTCCGCCCCGATCGTGGTCCCCGGCATCGTCGTTCTGGGGCTGTTCACGCGGGAGCTCAACCTGTTCACCCTTGGCGAGCAGGAGGCCCTGGCCCTGGGCATGCCGGTGGAGCTCACCAAGCGCGTGCTCCTGGCCATCTGCGCGGTGGTCACCGGGGTGGCCATTTCCGTCGGCGGCCCCATCGGGTTCGTGGGCCTGCTGGTCCCGCACCTGATGCGGTTCCTGGTGGGACCGGACCACCGCGTGCTCCTGCCGATTTCCGCGCTCGGCGGCGCCGCGTTCCTCGTGATCTGCGACCTTGTCGGCCGGGTGCTGGCGCCGCCCTTTGAGATCCGGGTGGGAATCATCACGGCCGTCATCGGCAGCCCGTACCTGCTCGGCCTCATCGTGAGGATCCAGCGCCGGGACGCGGTGCGGGCGCGATGAGCGCGGCTATCCTGCAGGCGCGGGGCCTGTCATGGGGCACCGGCGGCGTCACGATCGTCAACCGCGTCGATTTCTCCGTGGCACGAGGAGAGCTCGTGGGCGTGATCGGTCCGAACGGGGCCGGCAAGACGACCCTGCTGCGGCTGATGGCGGGGATCCTGATGCCGTCAGCCGGAGACGTGGAGCTGGAGGGCCGCAGCGTCCCGTCCATGGATCCACGCAGCCGGGCCCGGCGCATCGCCTTCATGACGCAGGACATCGCCCAGGTGTTTCCGTTCACGGTCATGGAAATCGTGCTGATGGGCCGCTACCCGCACGTGGCCCGCCTGCGGCCGGAGACGCCCGAGGACCACGAGCGCGCGCGGCACATGCTGTCCTACGTGGGCATGGGCCCGCTGGAGGAGCGGACGTTCAACGGCCTGTCCGGCGGCGAGCGCCAGCTCGTGCTGTTTGCCAAGGCCCTGGCGCAGGACACCGACGTGCTCCTGCTGGACGAGCCGAGCTCCAGCCTGGACATCCACCACGAAGACCGTGTCTTTTCCATGGCCCAGGAGCTGGCGCGGGAGGGCCGGGCGGTGGCGGCGTCCGTGCACAACCTTGCCGTGGCCGCGCACTATTGCTCCCGCCTGGTCCTGCTGGAAAAGGGGAGGGTGGCCCGGGAGGGCCCGCCCGAGCTCGTACTGCGAAGCGACATCCTGGACCGGGTCTATGGCACCCGCACCGTCGTGGCGCCGAGCCTTGCCACGGGCAGTCTCACCGTCTCCGTGGTGCCGGAAGGCCGGCAGCCTCGGGGTACCCGCGTGCATCTCATCGGCGGCGCCGGCAGCGCCGTCAACCTCACGCGGGAGCTCACGCGCCGGGGGTGTGCACTATCCGGCGGAATCGCGCACGAGCAGGACTCCGACGAGAAGCTGTGGAGAAGCCTCGGGGTGCCGCTGCGCGCCGTGGGCGCTTTCGCGCGGATTTCCGATGAGGAGGTGCAGGCCGCCTCCTCCCTGGTAGAGCAGGCCGACCTCACGATCCTGTGCGTGTTTCCCGTGGGCGTCGGCAACGTTGGCAACCTGAGGCTGGCGGCGCGCGCGCGGCGGCTGCTGGTGCTGCAGCCCGGCCCGGAGGAGGCGCCCCGCGTCCTGCTGACGCCGGAGGCCCGCGCGCTGTTCAACGAGATCTGCTCGCGCGCCGCCGTCCTCCCGTACGAGGGCATCCTCGCCGCCGTGCAGGACGCGGCTTCCGGGTGAGGAACCGACCCGGCCGGGATCAGTCCCCGAGCTGCTTCTCCTGGATCTCGAGGAACTTGTCGATGGGCTCGCTGTCATCGAGATAGCCGAGCTCCATGGCGATCTCTCCGAACAGGCGCCCGTCCCCCGCCTTCTGATGGTTGACGACCACCGTGACCTGTGAGCTGGTGAGCGCTCCGATGGTGACGAGATACTCGCCGATTCGGTCTGGCATCACAACCTCCCCGCCGTTTGCCCGTTGAAAGTATAGCACGGGGCACAACCGTCCCGACAGGGAAGGATTGCCGGAGACGGGGGTCGAACCCGTATGCCCCTTGCGGGACAGGGGATTTTAAGTCCCCTGTGTCTGCCAGTTCCACCACTCCGGCTGCTCAGGGATGCGCGCATGCCGCTCGGCGCCGGCCGCTATGCCGGCGGTCGTTGAAAAAACGTAGCGTTTCGCCGCTGGCCGAGTCAAGACAATAGGTCGCCGCGCCGATCATGGACGTGATGCGGGGCCGTCTTCTTCAATTGTCGTGTGTTGTGCCGCTTCTGCTCGCTGCGCTCGTTCTGCCGGCGGCTGACAGTCAGTACACGATCAAGGAAGGCGAGACACTGTACTCCGTGGCCCGTCGCGCCCAGGTGCCGGTCGACGTGCTGAGCGCCTACAACGGGATTACCGACTCCTCCCGCGTCAAGGTCGGGCTCGTGCTGAAAGTCCCGACGGGCTACGTGGTGAAAAAGGGCGACACCCTGTACGGCATCGCGCGGGCCTTCGGAGTCCCCGTCGCCAGGATTCTCGACTTGAACAAGCTCAGTCTGAGCTCTCGAGTGAAAGTCGGTGAGCGAATCTACATACCCGTGGACACTGACGCCGCGGTCGTCGCCGTCGTGGACACCACGCAGAAGCCCGCTGCCAGGACGGACACGCCTCGTACGGATCCCGTGGCCACCACGCCGCCGGCAGGGACGCGCCCGGTCGAGCCCGTGGTGTGGCCACATCCCGGCCGTCACGAGCCGGACAACGGAAAGATCCCCGGTCTCGTGTTCTTCGGCGCGCCAGGGGACGTGGTCCGGTCCGCCACCGCGGGAGAGGTCAAATGGGCCGCGACGTACTGGACCCGGGGGAAGGTCATCATCATCAAGTCGAGTGATGGGGCCCTGTTCACGTACGGAGGAAACGCGGAGCTGCTGGTGAACGTGGGTGACCGTGTGAGCGCGGGAATGGACATCGCGAAGCTCGGTGAAAGCCCCCAGGGAGGGGGCGCGAAGCTCTATTTCAGCATCAGCGATTCGAGCGGACGCGCGCTGAACCCGGAGAGGTTCTTCTCCAGCAAGAGCGACTCATGAGAGGGTGTATATGGGAAGGCACCTTGAGAGGGCAGGAGGCCCGTCCCGCGCCGCAGCGGGAAGGAATGCGACCTACGGTGGCGAGAAGAATGCCACCTACGGTGGCGAGAAAAATGCCACCTACGGTGGCGATGTGAAGAATCGCGGCGGAACCCCCGCGGTGGCGACCAAAATGCCACCTGCGGTGGCGACGAAAATGCCACCTGCGGTGGCGACGAAAATGCCACCTGCGG